>JABIYQ010000438.1 GCA_018702715.1 Desulfobacula sp.
ATTGCTTCATCAAAACTGATATTAATATCATGATCACCGACTTCAGCTTTTGTGGAAGGTGTAAAAAGAGGTTGTTCAAGTTTGTCTGATTCTTTTAATCCTTTAGGTAATTTTATTCCGCAGACATGACCTTCTTTTTGATAAGAACTCCAGCCCGACCCGGTTATATATCCTCGAACAATGCATTCAATGGGAAGCGGGTCAGCTTTTTTTACAAGCATGCTTCGTTTATCCAAAGCATCTGAATAGGGTTTAAATTCTTCAGGATACTCATTTACATTGGTCGTGATAATATGATTTTTAACAATATTTTCCATTTGTTTAAACCAGAATACGGAAATCTGATTTAAGACCTTTCCCTTATCCGGGATTATATCCGGCAGTACGACATCAAAAGCAGAAAGCCGGTCAGTGGTAACCATTAACAGAGAATCTCCCGTATCAAATATATCCCTTACTTTACCCTGCCTGACCAGGGAAAGATCATCAAATTGAGTCTTTGGAATGGATGTCATGTCAATCTCCTTATTTTATAATCATTTAATTACATTATTTCTTGCAGTCTAATATCATAAAATAGGATATTTAACCATCATTACAACACGTTTTACCATAACAACCTACTTAAATGAATGAACTATCATTTTCCGGGTAAAAACTACAATTTTTTTCTGAACAAATGGGCAGGGATGGTCCATCCATTATAAAGACCATTAACAGAATTCAGCTCTGTAATGTTGAATAATAAGGGTTTTATTTTTCCCCAGAATTATAGCGTCCTAAAGAACTCACCCCTATAAGGCAGATTCAAGGGGTGCAATAAACACCAAAATTCCAATAAAAATGACTGCCAACAAACTTATTTCCCTTCCGGTCAATATACAACGTCTGTTGTTGCATTCTCAGATCACTCATTCATCAATTTGCTAAATAATTTTTTAGTGGCCTCCTTAATAGAGTCCATAACCAACATATCTATATTATTTACTCTCCCTTTCTTGCTAAGTGATACAGGAAGGTTCTTCTCAACTGTTGTCGTATGGGAAATTATGCTGTTGTCAATAACATTTTCAGCTTGCATGTATGATATAATAGTGACTTTAATGATATTTGGATTGATAGAAAGTGGTTTTCCATTTGAGACTACTGCACCCAAAATAGTATTCAAAACAGATTTGCCATAATCTTTTTGGTAAGTAGCATTTGCACCTAAGAGCTTTCCAGTAATTATCCAATCATGGTAGGTGTTTTCAAAATTTCCTCCTACTAACAGATACTTGCGATTATTAAGAAATAAGCTTGAAATATACTCTGACACCCCTTTTAAGTTATGGTTATCAAATTTAAAAGAACCTATCATAATTATTTTTTGAAGATCAAGAATTTCTGGAATACAAACATCAACAGTCAATGATAATTCAAGAATATTCAAATCTCCTTTTTTATTAATAATTTCTCCATCAGGAGGAACATGATACGAATTAATATAACCTTTTGCTTTGGCTACAGTAAGCTCTTTAAATCCATTCTTTTTTTTTTCATTTTCTTTACTTTCATTAATGGTGAGTTGTGAGAAACTTCTTACTTCGATTCCTATTGTTTGAGATACAGCATCCAATAACAGTTGGTCAACTAGCCTATTTTTAACTTCTAAATATCTTTCGCCTGTATGGATAAACTCTTTACCACTTACAGTAACTTGCTTAATCTTTTTACAATTTTTATCAGGGATATTGCCTTTTACATTACTAAATGTAGTCGGGCTATTCTGCGACACACAAGAAATTAATATAATAATTAAAAAAAATATTAAAAAAATAGTTTTATTCATAAGATACTCCATTAAATTGTATTTCAAATTTTATAGATAGCTTTCAATTCTCTTTCTCCTCCTTCACTTTGAAACCATTATGCTATAGAAATAGAGCATTTTGTTCTTCATTTGTATAAACCACGAAATCCCAAACAGCTAAACTTCATCTTATTTCGTAATTTTTCCTTGAAATATCAGTAATCTTTGTATACTTCTTTCTTAATATATCTTATATACCCTTAGAAACTTGGGTCATTATCCAAGCTTCATTGTGGCCTACCGATATTGCTTTATTAAAAGGACCATTTTTTCGTGATATGTAAAGTTCTCTTAAAATCTTTACCACAGAACGAGCGGGAGATTGATTCTCAACGATAATTATATATCTATCTTTCCAACGCGCAGCCTTGTGTTGTCGGTCGATGAATCCGGTAATAAATAAACCACTATCGATATCAGATAGGAGAATATCATTCCCAAGTGTAGTAATAATACTTGAGATTGCACGAGATACATCCAAAGCACTTGCTTCATATACCCTACAATACGGAGGTGATGAAAATATCAAAGAGTCAAAATTAACAGGTAAACTCATTTGGCCTTGATCAATAGAAAGCTTATTGCTTTTCGAAGAGTAATTTTCTTGTAAAATACCTTGCGTGATTAAGTATTTAATAAGGCCATCTCTATTCTTAACTCTATTTGGCATTTCCTTGCCCAAACCGTCCCACATCCCTTCAGAAGCACCCTCAAGAAAAGCTGAACCCCAAGTTGAAAGATAGAACCCCGTTATGTAATTATCAACTCTTGTTGAGTTTGATACATTCTGACAGTTTGGAATTATAGGGCCTTCGCCATCACTTTTATTTACCCTTAAGCGCAGGGCACCGGGAGTACTGCAACCTACAATGTTTATAATAAAAATTGAGAGAGACAAAAGAATAAAAATTTTAGCTATAATTACTTTCAAAATTTTCACCTCCTAAGTTTGAATTAAATGCAGCTTTTTAAAATACCCATTATATGTTGAATACAACCTTTTGAATTCGAGTGGCAAATGGAACGTTTCTTTTTCCTAAAAAAAAGTTATATGATTAGCGAGTGTTGTGTATGTTAAACTCGCCATTGAAATTCTCCTATTCTTCATAGATTATTTTCCCCAATTGTTTCATTCTATCTCCGAAAAAAATCACCTTACCTCACTTTTGCCAGTGGTGTATTGTCATCTAAGGTAATGATTGCCTTAGGTGTTTGTTTGCCCTTTGTCGCCATTGTTACGTTTTTCCGAAGATATTTTTCAAGTTCAACAGCATTAACCCATTCATCATTGTTTTCGTTTGCTTTGCCATTCAGTCCTTTAATCAGCCAATGGGTAAAAACTCCTCCTTTTAAAGCCGGATCTTCAAGGGAATATCCATTAGCACTTGAAGCTGAAAACTTTGCTACTCCATTTTTGGTCCTGCTAATCTCGTCGGCAAGTTTATTAACCTGTTTATTTACGTTAATAACATCAATGTCTCTTTTGGCATAAAGCTTGGATAGACCGCTCAATCCAGCATGGCAGGTATCAAGATAGATGATTACTTTACCTGCCTTTATATCCTGTGACAGGATTTCAGTTAAATCTTCATCTGAAAAACCGGTTCCTTTAAGATTATCAACATCAGTATCATGGCAGATATAATAAAGTTTTCCATCCATGCCGACATAACCATGGGTTGCCATATATATTTCAACAATATCTTCTTTTGATGTCTGCCCGAGAAAATTTGTTAAAGCATCAATTACATTTGCGCGATTTGCCATGTGATTATAAAGAAATTTAATTCGATCCTCAGATAGACTGCCACCGGCTTTTGATTTTAAAAAATTATTGAATTTCAATGCATCTTTTGCCGCATATCCAAGATTATAATCCTGGTTGAAAAATTCACTGATCCCTACTACAACAGCATAAATATTACCCAATGCCGACTGTTTAATAACGATAATTGTCTCACTGCTTTTCAAGCCGTTTCGATCAATGCCATTTACTTGAATTACATTTTTGCCTGGGTCAAGCATAATTGATCCATTAAAAATCACCTTATTGTCTTCAACTTCTCTTTTTGTAATTATATTTGGATCTAATTGTACCTCTTCTTGAACAGGTATAATAGATAAGGGTCTGCCGTTTTGAGTGATAGTCAAATCCTGGGTGGCATTACCCGTACCAAATGTTATGATACTGCCATGCAGGCTTATCTGCTGATTAATGGTCTTAATATTATTGTATGGTGTATTGATATAAAATTGTGGGGGGCCGGCATACGCATTTTTTAAGTCTCCACCTGACATGCTCTGCCCAGTCCCTTTTACTTTTTGAATCAATGCTGGCTGCTCAACTATTTCATAAGAAAGATCCGAAGTAATGGTTTCAATATCGGCCTGCAATATAGCAAGTTTGACAGGGAAACTTCCTGTTTCAACATCTCCCCTTACAAAAAAAATAAAATCCACATATTGATTATCACCCGATCGAATCCTGCCAATATTTTTTTCTTCATCAAATTCAATACCATCTTTCATTGACTGGAATCGGACCTTTACATCCTCTGCATCCATGTCACCCTGATTATTAATTGCGATTCTAAAATTTGATGAAGTATTCCGGGATATATTTTTGTCATTAACTCCATTGAGCGAAGTAACCTTATACTGAAGATTGGGTTGCTTCAGCTGAACCGGAAGTATAATCTCCTTTTCTATTCCAGGAAAGCTATCCTGATCCATCTTGATTTGTAAAGCTAAAGAAGTCTCTGAAAATGAACGCCTTAAATCTATAGGAATAGTAATTGGTCGTCCCTTAATATCAGGATCGATTATACCAACGTCATTATTGAACATTCCAATTAATGCATTTTTAGATGTGGTTTGTACTGATGTTCTTACACCCTGGGCAAAATTGCTTCCAATATTTTCCGGAACAATCATCAAAAGGTATGATTTTCCATTTTCCAGGTATGGGCTCGCTTCATTATTTTGGCCAATTATTTCATAGGAAAATTTCAACTTAGGACTTTTTGAATCAAAGGGAATCGTATAGCTTTTTTCAGTTCTCATTCCCCTTACATCTGTTGCAATAATGGTATATTTGATTTCCGATTCAGCGTATGTCCTTGGTATTTTAAATGCCAGGGTAGATTTTTTTGTAGATCCAGGACTGAGTTTAACCAGCTCATCCTTTGATTTAATAATTTCAAGTCCCTCACTGACTGTAGCCAATAGAACCGTAACGTTTATGGCATCACCAACACCTTCATTTTTGAAATAAGGGTTCACTTCAATAATTTCATTGTTTTCAGGCTGATTATCTCCATCTCCGCTCGCCAGCCCTGAAGAATCATTCAACTGGCAGGATGCGAACATTAATTTCGGACTTTGAAGTTTTACTGTGGGTATTTGAAGCTCAAGAGGTCTGGAATTATACCCTCTTTTTTCAAGTACATTAATTAAAAATAAAGCAGTCCCGGAAACTAGTGACAAATCCGTTTTAATTGGAATTGTGATATCTTTGGATTCACCCGGTTGGATGTCGCCGACCGAGATGGTTTCAGGAAAATCGATGTTTTTATTTGAGGATTCAGTGATAATATTTACATCAAAAGCGGTTCCTTTGCCGTTATTGATTATGGTTCCGGTGATTGTGGATTTTTCGCCAGCGTCTATAGTGGAGTTAGGGAAGATGGATGATTTGTCCGAGTATTTTATTTTGGCGATAAGTGAAGATGGCAAAGTTTTAAGCATTTTTGTCGATTCGGCATAAGCCTTGAATCCAGATGATGAAATAATTTCATTATGGAGATTAATGGCGGTGGATTCAAGAGCTCGGTTTTTAGCAACATCACTATACGATTCTTTTTGTATTTCTCCTGAAAGACCTAATGTAGATAATCCCAGAATATAAGTGGCAAACTTCTCTGAAACAGATGTTTTATATTCACCAAGACCATCAATGCTATAATTTTGACGAATATTATTGTAGGATATGATAATGTCTGATTCTATTCTAACTTTAAGCCTCATAGGAATTTTGCTGGTAGTAGCCATTTGCATTGTTTCTTCTATGTCAGTAGAAGTTTCTATTTTATTCGGGGTTATCACCAGTTCCCCAAACTCAGGAGTATCATATCCTGTTCGCACAGATACATTTCTAAAAAATCTTTCAAAAACTTTCTCTAATTTGTCGACAAACTTTGGACCGTCTTGTCCACTTTTTCCAGATTTAACTGTCTGATCGTTTATGATAACATATATTAATTGATCTTTTACAACTTTGTCTGTGTGTCCTATTTTGTGTTTTGTTGGGCTAACACATGCGTTAATAGTCACAATACTCAAAACAATAAGTAATAGTAACCTCATTTTTTTTTCAATTCTATTTTTTAGCAAACCATTCTCCTTTTACAATCAATCCCATATGCAGCTTGGGAATACATATCATAAGACACAATCTTATATTTAAATTGATCTATTTTTACTCCCTGGCTGTATAAATCAATTATTTTTTGATATCTTTTGACTTCCAACTGCAATAAAAAAATATCCAGAATCATTCCATGAAGCCACAATCGGCAATGCGTTTATAAACCCAGAGACATGTTCTTTGTGAACAGACATGAATTCCGATAAAATCATATATTGTGATCCATTGTCTGATAAAACAAGTGCCTCTTTATCAACAAGCCGTTCCACAGATAAAACCTGTGTCCCTTCTTTTTGCTCAAGCAGAAAACGCAAGGCTTTAAGCCTTGCTATCTTTCTTGCCGTTACCGGAGAAGATGTTATTTTTGATGAGGCTACAGCCATGATTATTTTAGTATGATCTTTCAAAAGAAACCCTCGAACTCCCCCGTTTTTACAAAAATCCGAGTTCAATTTGAGCAAAGAAATATAGGGTTCCCTGCCTTCCATGCCAGGGAGGAAAGACGGATTGGTATTATACACCTGCTTGACTGTTTCATCTTTTTGAGTGTTGAATTCTCCCAAGGCGACAAAAAATTTATTTCTGTCCTTAGACCACCAGGTGCCGATTCTCGGTATTGCCTTCACATGCCCCTCAGCCTGTGTTTCTGTGACCTGATAAAATGAAGAAAGACTTGTTTTTTCCCCAGAATGGATTGATCCTTTTTTAACAAAAATCTCTATTCCTCCGCCAAGTTCCAGAATCATCTTTCTTGCACGGATTTCGCCTTTACGCTTTAAAATTGAAATATCATGATCATCGGAACCATTTGTAACCACTACTCCAATTCCGATGAGAGCTGTTTTATTATTGTCATCTGGCAGAACCCATGCCCCCTGTTCCAGCATAATATCTTTGTTTTGTAACAATATTTTTTCAAAGGATTTTTCGATTGCGATATCTGTAACTTGTGTATTCTCTGCGTACCCCATTAGGGGAAACAGGAATGTCGCTGCGATAATCAGAAAAAAACTAACCCTTCTTGAACCATTAAGCATTCCTATTTTTCTCCCTTGAGAATGAATTTTGAATATGTTGAGTTGACCCATTTATTCGTGCTGTTTACAACCGCATCATGATGATAATAAAAGGCGGCACTTTTCATTAAATTAAGTTTTTCACAACAAAGCCCTAAATTGGTCAGGGCAAGATCATATCCTGGTTTTAATACAAGCGCCTGCCATAAAAAAGGAAGCGCAATTTCGTACTGTCCCATATGTCTGAAACAGGCTCCGATAAGGTTGTAGACCTCTGGTGCTGCCGATTCTTTTTCACAGGCTTTAAATAGAATTTTAAGGACTTGAGCAAGATCATCATTTGAATCTGATTTATTGTAAAGTGATACAGCCCTGGCAAATTTTGCAGGAGGCTGCATGGGCTCGCTTCTGATTGACTGGCCCAGACTTGCTGCTACAATATTTGCAACAGGATTATTTTTCATTATCCTCAAAGCCTTGTTCCAACTTTCCGGCCATGCTTCTGACCAGCAGACAATCAGCCAGTCATCCGGAACCCTCACGCATTGAGATAACAATAATTCAAAAACTTCTTTTTCATCACTTCTGATTTTTTTTAAATAGGAAACCTTTCGGGTAAGGGCTTCTTTTAACCATATTCCGTCCCTCATAGCCCTTTCAGAAGCATATATAGCAACAATTGGATCATAAAAATTATTTGCCCAGTCTGCAATCTGTAAATAAGCTTTCCCATTTTCCGGAGCTAATTTTACTGCAGACACCAATTGAACAAGAGAATCTTCCCAGTTTTGCGAATTTGTCAAATCGTCTTTTTGGGATAAATCTAATTTTATCAGATCAACTAGCTTGTTGGCTCGATGTAACCGATTTTGAATTGAAACCGTCTTGATGAGCTTCTGGTCATCCTCCTGATTTTGTTTATTGGAGAAGCACAACCCTGCAATTTCTCCATTTTCAATCAACAAATTTGCCAGAGCTGTTTCAACCTGACGTCTTAATAGAGAATATGGGTCTGTATTTTTCAGGCAAAAAAGCAGTCCGGAATCAGTATAATGT
This sequence comes from Desulfobacula sp., assembly GCA_018702715.1. Lineage (GTDB taxonomy): Bacteria > Desulfobacterota > Desulfobacteria > Desulfobacterales > Desulfobacteraceae > Desulfobacula. Next base: position 8,351 of record JABIYQ010000438.1, read on the forward strand.
CCATATTCAAGATATCTCGAAACAGCAGTTTTAATATCTGAAAATTCACACGGTATTTTTTCAACCTCCTGTTTCGGCACAGCAATTGTTGTGTAATTACAATCTTTTTTTTCCCACTGCCGTATTACCTGAATTTCATTAAACTCAATTTTTTTGGCCAGGGGGCTAAAAATCAGATAAAAATGGAGTTGATCCTTTTTACTCCAACCAGGATTCTCAACCTTACAACTTCCAGACAGGCTTGCAAGCTGAAGTGCTCTCAGCAATGACTTTTTTTTGGCCATTTCATGTGCCTTGTCCGGCCTGATATTTTCAATGCAACTAGCACCTGTTGCATATACAAAATCGTTTAAAATTTCAACGCCCTGGCCTTGCTTCAACAATTTGGGGACATTATTCCATCCCGGAGTGGCAGAAAGACAAGGCGCAGCAGACAAACAAAGCATTAATAACATTATCAGAAAGGATGTCAGCGGGTTAAAACATTTATGGTATGTTTTCATAACAATTCCTTGCATTAATGTTTTTTTATTATTAAGGCCTTCAGCCTGTTTACTATCTAAAGGCCTTGAATGGAATTTAGTTAGATTCTAATATGCATCACTGTCTGCGCCCTCTCCTGAGCTAATCATTCCTTTTTTTGATTTTGTCTTAACCTTTTTAACAACCGCAGATTTTTTTTCTTTGGGGGCAGCAACGCCATAAGTCATTTGTTTTTTAACCTGCTGTGACATTGCCTGGGAAGATGGAGACCAGCCCATCACCTTCAGTACCATGGGTTTGTCTGTAAATGGATGAATTAACTCCTTTGTCATGAACCCATGAATGCCTGAGATGTTCTGTTTTGCTGAAATAGTTTTAATTCTTTCCTGCAATTGATTAAGCGATTTATATTCACTTGTGCCTCCATTTTGTGACGACTCACTTGAGTAGAGGGCAAGGACTTCTCTTAATTCTTCAGTGGCATTAAATGCAATTTTTTCTCCCATAAAGGTTCGGATAGCACTCATCGCTCTTAACCTTGCTTTTTTACCGGCAACTTCAAATGCCTTATCCTTACGACCACCGATAACCGTCACGCCGGATTGACCAAAAGATAAAAGCACATGTTCTCCATGTTGGTTAATGTATGCCCGCACTCCTGTTAAGCATGCTAACTCAGTAGGATCGTCTGACAATTGTTTTTTAACCTCGGCTTTTGCTTTCTTTCTTGTGAGGCCCTGTGGAGCCATGCCATTTTTCATGCTGTCTACCATTCTTTGAAGGTTTTGAGACCACAAGGTAATCACTACCACTTGATAGTTATCGTGATAAGAACCTTCAAAAGACTGGATCACCTGCGTTCCCTGGATATCAGCAAACGAGCTGGCTGCTGTTTTTACAGATGCTTCACTGATATTACTCAGATCACTCATCTTATTTCTTTTAATTTTTTCATTTTCCTTTTTTTGTTCTATCTTTTTATTCATATCGATGACATCGGCACCGGTGTTTTCAATGGCCTGATCAAGTTTTGCATCAGCAAGCTTAGATGCTTTTTCAAACAATCCATAGATTTTATCTTTTACACCAAATGTATCAATATTCTTTTTAATCGTTGGACTGGCATTCACTATTCTTTCCAGGTCTGCGCGTTCTTTTGGATTTATCTGCCTTTCAGAACTGCCACGTGCTGTCGTTAAATCAACACCAAGAAACAAGGCGGTTTTTACCTTTGCTTCAAGCTCAGCTCGCTGGTAGGCAAGATATCTGCTGTCAATATAGCCCGGGTTATCGGGTTGGGCGTTGACCGGTGCTGAACCGATACTTATATATAAAAGTTTGCCGTCCTTGAGGTTGCGTCCTTCTTCCAAACCCTTTTCATCGAGCCAGTCCTGAGCAGCCTCCACTGGTACCTGATTTTCTGCAAGGAGGTGTCCCTGGTTTTTCTGTTCTTCGCTAACGATCTGTACTCCCGGACTAGTCGTTATCACTTTCCAATCATTAGAACTCATTGACACAGCAGCCTTCTCGCTCTCATCTGGTCCCTGGGCTGATGACTGGACAGTTAACATTAAAAAACAGACCAAAACCAAAATCAGTTTAAAAAAACACTTTTCAATCCCATTTTCGCAGAATTTTTCCATTGTGCTTCTCCTTTGTGAATTATTCGTAAGGTTTTTACTTTCTCTTATTTTGTGTCGTAATGAATTTCTATCTAAATGGTTATAGTTTTTTAATCAGTTTCTTGTTTTAATGTCAATTTTTTAATTTCTTTTGTTTACAATGACGAATTCATTTTATTTTTGTTCATTTTTTTATTAAAAATAATTTTGAACAAATAAAGATTTGTCACGTGTAGCGTCTGTGTGCTTCAGCAACTGCGAGGTTTAAATCGTCCTTTGTTTCAGGGATAACAGTTAGGTAGATGTGGGATTTCGGGCGCTACTGCTCTTGCTGTTCGTGTCATATTTTAATGAATCAAATGCTCTGGTTTTTGTTATTAATTAAATATGGTGTCCACGAAATTTACCCGCGTCCGCATCCGGACCCTGATGCCCCGACCCTTCCGCTGCTCCGCAATACTCCAGGGTACGTGTCATCATGACCAGCTGCTCCTGCTGTCCTGATGCTTTGCCATTCTACTGACCTGTTTCTACTGTTCTATTGCCGGACTCGGGAAAGACAGAGGCGGAACCCAATGTAACTGAAACGGATATCAGCAGAGTCCCTGACCCGGTTCGCTGCACGCACGTCCCTGGGGCCGCTGTTCCAGCTGCCACCACGGATCACGCGGGAATCTCCACCGGAAGTTATCACAGGATTGTTGCGATCATGTTTTGAATAGGCATTTTTATCATACACATCTTCGCACCACTCCCAGACATTGCCCAGCATGTCATAAAGGCCAAAGGGATTGACTCTGAATGTGCCGACAGGTGATGTATATTGATACCCGTCACTACAGGGGAATGAAGAATTCCAGTTGTCTTTGTCAGCCACATTGGCATATTTACAAGCTTCTGCGACATTGGTGCCCCAGAATCGCATGAAATCAGTGCCACCCCTGGCAGCATACGCCCATTGGGCTTCTGTGGGAAGGGCAAAGTTCTGGCCTGTTTTTGTGCTCAGCCATTTGATGAATTCTTTGGCATCGTTCCATGACACACAGACAACTGGGTGAGCGTCATCCTGGCTGTATCCTGTTTTTTCCCAGTTATAGCCCGGCAGTTCTTTCCATTTCCAGTCTGTCTCTTTATTGGAAATATAGGCTTTACCCTTTTTGTCTGCATCGGTTTTGTAGCCGGTTTGATTGATAAACTGCCTGAACTGTCCCTTTGTCACCTCGGTCTTTGCCGCCCAGAATCCGTCCACACAGGTTTCATGCCGGGGAAGTTCGTCATCATAAAATTTATTGTATGTTTCCTTTCCCGCTTCTTTTATCAGATACTGCTTTTCAGCTTTGCTCTGACCCATTCGAAAACATCCCTTTGGCACCCACACAAACTCCATGCCGGTTACAGGGTCTTTCCAGGTGTCTTTCGGGCTGGGAATAGCCGGAGCAATGGCTTTTCTTTCAGATTCAACTTCTTTTGTACCGCCAGCAAGAAAGTATTTTTCTACAGGCGTTGATGAGATCCACGGCACTTGATCGTTGTTAGTCGCTCTCATGACATCCAACCCGGTCTGGTTGAGCATCTCCTGGACTGAAAGGACAGGGTTTTCCAGATTTTTCAAGAGTTGAGCCGTGTAGGTACCGTTACGCCCCACACCATCAGCCGCTTTCCTGCCGGGTGCAGTGGCATAGGCAATGATGGAACCTGTGGGTGCATCCATTCGGGCAAGACCTCTGGCACTGCCCCTGCCGCTGAAACTTCTGAACGGGTTGTCCCGGCAGGCATCCAGAATTATAATGTTAAGTTTGTTGTTGGCTTCTTCCATCGCCCCAAGTACGTACATCATTTTCAAGCCCTGGTCCTCAATATCATATTTACGTTTAATATCCACACCCACCGGCACCATAAAGTTGGTTCCATCCACTTGGACACCATGGCCGGCGTAATAAAAAAGGCCCACACCGCCCTGTTTAATCTTATCACCGAATATCCGCACGGCATTACGAATCCGACTTCGGTCGGCATTGGTCCTGAGGATTACCTCAAACCCGAGTTTTTCAAGGGCCGCCTTCATGTCAGTGGCATCGTTCACCGGGTTTTGTAAAGGATCTATTGATTTATAGGCGCTGTTCCCGATCACAAGTGCGGTGCGGTTGGCAGCCGCAGCCATATGAACAGAGGCAATAAACAGCAGCAGTGTTATAAAAAATATGATTTTTTGTGTCATCTGGCTCTCCTGAATCTTATATTTAACCCGTTTTTTCATCCCCTGCTTTAAAATTGTACTGTCCGGGCCTTTGAATCACCTTGACGGTTTTTTTCTACCAGCCCGATCAGTAGTAATACGCTCTTTGTTCCCCAAAAAAGGGAAGCGGGAATATACGTTGTCCGGCAATTATCAATTATCACTGCCGGGCTCGGGAAAGACAGAGGCGGAACCCTATGTTACTGTTTCGGTTATCAGCAGAGTTCCTGTTCCGGTTCGCTGCACGCACGTTCCTGGGGTTGTTGTTCCAGCTGCCACCACGGTTCACGCGGGAATTTTCCTGTATATCCCTGTTTTTAAATATCCATGCATTTTCTGGCAAGATTTTTACGCCATCCATAACTATTTATATGATAAAGCCCTGCCCATAACGCATTGGTTCTCTCCTGCAAATCAAGTGCATCCATTGTTTTGGATCTGTATTTTTTTTCATATTGTTTAATCCGGACACGAATCCTTTTTTTGGAGGATGAACTCAGCTTTAAAACCCCGGGGTAAATCACAGAGCCCAGAAACCCGATTCCTTTATCGGTCCGGTTAATCTGTCCTCCATTTTTTATGTGAAGTTTAAGGTCGTTGTTCAGATATTGTCTGCTGTCATCCCTCAACTGACAAAGCATGGATTTGTCCCCTACAATAAGCATATCATCCATATATCTTAAATAAAACCTTGCCTTTTTTGCCTGCTTGATCCAGTGATCAAACCGGGTCAGATAAAAGTTTGCAAAATACTGGCTGGTCAGATTGCCCAGGGGCAGTCCTTTCCCATGAGCTGTATTGTAGGACTCAATAATATCAAATAAGATAACCAATACTTTTTTATCCTTTATCCTGCTATACAGCATTTGCTTTAAAATAGCATGATCAACGGAATCAAAAAACTTTGAAATATCCATTTTAAGATAAAAATCATGGCAGGCCGCCCATTTTCTTGCCTTTGAAAGTGCTCCATGCTGCCCTTTGTCTTTCTGGCAGGCATAGCTGTGAAAAATCTGTGATTGATCCAGAATAGGTCCGCAAACATTCATCAGGGCATGGTGTGCAACTCTTTCCTTAAACGCCGCCGCACAGATATCCCTGGTTTTAGGATCATGAACGGTGAAAAAAGAATATGTTCCAAATATCATGGTATCGGTATCGATCTTTATCCTTAAAGTGTGGAGATTTTCAGTAAGATTTTTTCTGAATTGAATAACATCCTTTCTATCGGCTTTGCCTTTGGCAGCCTTATGAAAGGCGATCAGCAGGTTTTCATAGTCCAGAATACTAGCCATAAGGTCGCCATATCTTTTCATTGGATGGTTTCGTTTTTATGGGTGTCTGCCAAACCTGAAAATATTTCCCGGCACAGGGCAATAAAGGTATTACCATATTTTTTCACCTTTGATTCTCCCACGCCTTGAATGGAAAGCAGCCCTTGTTTATTTTCAATCCTTTTTTCCACAATTTTTGCCAGTTGCGCATTGGTGAAAATGGCATAAACCGGCACCCCTTCTTTTTCAGCAAGTGATTTTCTCAAATCTCGAAGCTGGGAAAAAATGATAAAATCGTCTTCTGACAATTTTTCCCTATAGTCTATTTTTGGTGCCGCCTGATTCTTCGCCTTATTTGAATCAAGATATTCCACTATAAATATTAAATAGGGAATTTCCTTTTTAACCACGAAATGGGACTGTACAGAAACCACCCGGGTTGAAGAAAGAAATCCATTCAAATCTTCCGGCGATTCAGGCGGCGGAACCGGATATGTAAAAATTTTATATTTCATTTATTATTCCTTTTTTTCCGCCCGTCCGCACCCGGACCCTGATGCCCCGACCCTTCCGCTGCTCCGCAATGCTCCAGGGTACGAGTCATCCTGACCGGCTGCTTCTGCTGTCCTCATGCTCTGATATTCTGCTGCCGTGCTCCTGCTGCTCTATTGCCGGACTCGGGAAAGACAGAGGCGGAACCCAATGAAACTGTTTCGGATACCAGCAGAGCTCCTGCCCCGGTCCGCTGCACGCACGCGCCCGGGGTCGTTGCGCCAGCCGCCACCACGGAGCACGCGGGAATTTCCACCGGAAGTTATCACAGGATTGTTGCGAACATGCCTTGAATAGGCATTTTTATCATACACATCTTCACACCACTCCCAGACATTGCCGCTCATATCATAGATGCCAAGGCCGTTGGGGTCTTTTGTTCCGACCCGATGGGTATTACTTCCGCTGTTGGAGTAATACCATGCAACACTGTCTACATCATTTCCACCTGCATATATCTGATCCCTGCCCCCGCTTCTGGCAGCATATTCCCACTGGGCTTCTGTGGGCAAAGAAAAGCTGTTGCCGGACTGCTGCTTGAGCTTGGAAATATATTGTTGGGCATCATTCCAGGATATAGTCTCGACCGGATAATCATCCCCTGATCGAAACTTTGAAGGATTGGAACTCATGATTTTCTTCCACTGCCCTTGGGTCACCTCATATTTGCCCATCCAGAACCCCTCCACGCAGACCTCGTGAACCGGTTTTTCATCAGGGTCGCCTGAGCTGCTGCCCATCTGGTAGCACCCCTCTGGAACCCACACAACCTCCATGCCGGTTACAGGGTCTTTCCAGTTCTGCCCCGTCCTGGCTGAATCTTTTTTAAGTTCAACATAAAGATCAACCCCTTCTCCACCAGAAACCCGTATGGGTTCAATCCTGGTGATATAATCGGTTTTCGACACCTGAATCCGGTATTGTCCGGCATCAAGTTTAATTCCATCCACATATTTCGGGGTGATATCAAGTATCTTTATCGTGCAGTCTGCAGGCTGGGTAGTGACATATAGCCTACCCTTGGTTTTTTCCCACTCAAAATAAAAGGTTACAACCGCTTTTCTGTTGCTGTTAACTTTTACCTTTTTTTCAATGGCATCATAGCCCTTAAGTCTTGCTTTTACCCTGTAGGTGCCGGGATCAATGCTGTCAATATCCAGAGGGGCTTTGCCTTTAAAGCCCTGGTCAATAAATATATCTGCTCCTCCTGGATCGGATATGATGCTCAGCTTTCCCTTGCTGCTGCCTTTAGCAATCGGAGTTGTTACAGTGGTGATTCCCCGGGCCAGGAAATATTTTGGCACCGGTGTTGAAGACACCCAGGGCACCTGCTTATCATTGGTCTGTTTCATTACCCCCAGCCCTGTCTGGTTAAAAACTTCCTGGACTGCCAGGCCGGGGTTTTCAAGATTCTTTAAAAGTTCTCCAGTATACACGCCATTTCTGCCAATGCCGTCTTCTGCAAGAAAACCCGGGGATGTTGCATAGGCGATAATAGAACCGGGTGGAGCATCCATCTTGGCAAGCCCTTTGGAGGCGGATCGAAAACTTCTGGCGAAGGGGTTGTTCCTACAGGCATCGAGAACGACAATATTTAACCGGTTACCTGCTTCTTTCATCTTACCAAGAATTCTTCCGGCATTGATGCCTTCAAACTCAACATCGGATGCTGATTCGACTTTTGAATTAACAGGGATTAAATAATTAATATTGTTGATCTGGATACCATGACCGGCAAAATAAAAAATCCCCACTTCAGACCGGGCAAGCTTTCTGGCAAAAAGATTTATTCCATCTACCATACTTCGTTTATCCGCATCCGTGCGAAGGACAACATCAAACCCCAGTATTTCAAGCTTGGCTGCGATATCTTTTGCATCATTCACAGGATTTTTAAGGGGAGATGCCTGATAATTACTGTTCCCGATGACAAGGGCAGTGCGATTGGATGCATAGACCAATGACTGATAAAAAGTAAACGCGATCAGCAGCAGGAAAAAGATCATTTTTCTGTTCATTTTATTCACTCCCCAATTTGGCAATGGTATTCAATATCTTTTCTTATAAAAATTTTATCGAATAAAAGTCAAATTTTTCCAAACTTTATTCAAAAAAGAGACATGGAATTCGCAGGCCATTCCGGAACACGCCCGGAATTATAGGAACAGGATTTTTCAAGAATTTGGCTAATCTGCGAGCTCAAACTCTACCCTTCTATTTTTCTGTTTGTTGTAAGAACTTGTGTTCGGCATCAGGGGATCAAGTTCCCCATACCCTCTTATACGCAGTCTGTCTTCAGAAATATCAAAAGCTGTAACAAGATATGCTTCGACAGAATCAGCGCGGTCAAAACTCAGTTTCAGATTGTATTGTTCTGTACCATCAGCGTCAGTGTGCCCGTTCACCATGATATCCCTGTTTTTAAGCTCACGTGAAAGCAAAGCCTTTCCTACCTCTTTAAGAAGGGGATAAGAAGATTTTTTCAAGACAGAAGAATTGGTATCAAACTCTATTTTAATCTTAAGTCTTGGAATATCCACATTTTCTACAACCTCAATGATTATTTCTTCCATTTTATTATCAATTCTCTGGATCACCTTTATGTCCCGCTTTTTATTGACAAGGCTCCTGTATTTTACAGGAGTTCTGGTAAGCTCTTTTATCATTTCCTGACTTGTGGTTTGGAACCCGTCATCATCTGCCAATCCAATAAATGGAGATAATAAAAAATTAAGGACGATAAATAAAACCACCCGGCTTTTGTATTTGGATTTCATGTCACACCCCTTGTCTTTTTTCAGTTTGTAAAAGTTTTCCTAAAGCCTCAAATGGTCCCCGGCATCCGGACCATGATACCCCGACCCTTCCGCTGCTCCGCAACGCTCCAGGGTGCGGGTCATCCTGTCCGGCTGCCTCTGCTGTCCTCATGCTCTGCCATTCTACTGACCTGTTTCTACTGCTCTATTGCCGGACCCGGGAAAGACAGAGGCGGAACCCCATGTTACTGTTTCGGTGATCAGCAGAGTTCCTGCCCCGGATCGCTGCACGCACGTTCCCGGGGTTGAAGTTCCAGCTGCCACCACGGAGCACGCGGGAAATTCCACCGGATGTCACCACAGGATTGTTGCGATCATGTTTTGAATAGGCATTCTTATCATACACATCTTCACACCATTCCCAGACATTACCACTCATGTCATATATGCCAAGTCCGTTGGGAGCTTTTATTCCGACCCGATGGGTTTTATTTCCGCTGTTGGAGTTATACCATGCAACACGGTCTATATCATTTCCACCTGCATATATCTGATCCCTGCCCCCGCTTCTGGCGGCATATTCCCACTGGGCTTCTGTGGGCAAAAAAAAGCTGTTGCCGGATAGTTGTTTTAGTTTGGAAATATATTGTTGGGCATCGTTCCAGGATACTTGTTCAACCGGAAAATCTTCTCCTGATTGAAACTTTGAAGGATTGGAACCCATGATTTTTTTCCACTGCCCCTGGGTCACCTCATATTTCCCCATCCAGAACCCGTCCAGACAGACCCCATGAACCGGCTTTTCATTAGCATAACTATCGCTTGAATTGCTCCCCATCTGATAACACCCCCCTGGCACCCGCACAAATTCCATACCGGTTACAGGGTCTTTCCATGTTCCATCTCTTTGGAGTGGATTTCTTAACAGCAACATGCAGTCACCTTCTTCAACACCATCTGCCCAGCCGGGAGGGCATTTCGCAATCAACACCTGCCATGCTGATTTTTTAAGGCTTTTGCCATATTCTGAAGAAATTATTTCTTTATATTTATTAATTTCCGTCTCAAGAGCGATGATTATCTTTTCTTCTCTTTCTATTTTTAGCTGTGCAATTTCTGCTTCTCTTTTTATTTGTTCAGCTTTTTTTGTTTTCTTAATAGTTCAAGTCTTTTAGCCTGTTCCTCTTTTTGTTTTACCATGGCAAGCATGGTATCAAGGCTGTCGTCTGTTTTGACTTCAGAGGAGCCAAGACGTTTTTTCATGGCACTTATTTTTTTATCAAGTTCGGATAGTTCTTGCTCCCGGAGTGCAATTTCCTTTGCTTCTTTTTTTTGGGCTGTGTCTGCTTGTCTTTCCATTTTTTTGAGTCGTTCATATTCACTTTGTTTTTGAGCTTCTAACCGGGATAAATTGTCCAAACGGGCGTTTTGTTTTAAAAAGAAAACAAACTCTCCGCCCTGCTGGCCGCCTGTGTTGTGTAAAGAACCAAACTGGGGAAATTGTTCAGCATTTTCAGCTACGCCTGCTTTAATATCTGTAAAAAATTGTGAGGGAACTAAAAATGGTGACTGATTGTTTTCAAGAGCTTTTACTAAAAAGTGTGTGAATACGCTGTTATTAGCAAAGCCTGAGTCAGTAACCGGTTCAAGTCCGCCTGAAGTTATTGCCTGCCGGGAAGTCAATTTATAGGACCGCCGGATCACTTCATCTGTGACTTCCGGCAATTTACCCCTGTGACCACGAAAGAAATCGCCTGAAAAACATGAATCAGAGACAAGAAGAATATGTTTGGCCTTAATGGCATCTGATTTGAGGTAATCCTTGATATAATTATTAGAGATCCAGGCAGATACATCTTTTGTGCCGCTTTCCACTGGTATCCAGCTGCCTGATTTGGTTATGGGATCAAGATACCCATGGCCTGCATAGAATAAAAAAAGGGAATCGTCTTTTTTTAAATTTTGAGCCAGAAACCGAAGCTTACCAATAATGTTTGCCCGGGTTGCCTCTTCGTCGTATAGTTCAATCAAATGTTCATTATCAAAATGATACCTGGAAAGAAGCGCTTTTTTGACTGATCTGGCATCATTGGCTGCAGTTTTCAGCCGGGGCCATTCAATATATGTGTTAATCCCGATAACAAAAAGCCATTGGTCTCCTGTAACCTTTTTGCCTGAAGGGGATATTGGGGTCACTGAAATCCCGAAGGCTGTGCTTAAAAAAAAACCAGAGAATGAAAATAGTATGACTGCAGTGATCAAGAAAAATGATTTCAGACTTTTCATTACTTAAACCTCATTTGATATGGATTTAATTATTGTCCTTTCTCCTTAGCATAAATTTCAAGCGAATAAAAACAATTACAAAATATATCGGCCCTACTGCTTATGCCTGTTAGTATTCCAATAGGTTATTTTTTATTTTATCTGCCACTTGGCCCGCCAGTTTGTGTATATAATCGGCATACTCCCATGTAATCGGTGAGGAGCCATTGCTGGTTGGAAATGATAATTTTTGCCTTTCTTCTACAATTTGGATACTTGAATAAGCGGCCATTGTTACCTCCAAATTGTTTTTAGTAACATGTTTTGCCAAAATTCAGCTCATTTAAGTTTACAATGAATACTCATTATAGGTTGTCACCCGCAAGAGAATATGGGTTTGCCTGGTTTGAGGGCCGCCGATAGTTGTTACACCCCCATCAATTGATTCAATTATGGTGTTGAAAATTTCTTTTCTTTTTTGGGAGATGATTATTTTCAGCCTGGAGATGGTATCATTTACCTTTAAGGCTATCAGTTCGGCATTTATTTTTGATGAAATGTTTAGTTTCGCTTCATCGCCGGCCGTAAGACGAAACACTTTGCTGTCTAAAAGCTTAAAACTGGAATAATTTAACGTTTTTTGAAGTTCGCTGTAGGCGATTGCCAGTTCCGGATCAATGTAATTTGTTTTATTATCAGCTTTTATCACCTGAACTTTTACCCAGACAATCGGCCCTGAGGATCTTTTTGAACTATTTTGAATCATTGTATATTCAGTGATTCTTTTAGCAAATGATAACTTTTTCAGTTCAGGAAACTCATTCAGGATCGGGGCAAGTTTGTTTTTAAGTGTGCTAATGTATCCTTTCTTAATCATTGAAATTACGGCAAAATCTATTCTGGATTCGTCAATTTTTATATCATTCTGTGTTTTACTTGTGCAAATCATAGACAACAATTGCACAGCTGTTTCAAAATCCCTGCCATTCTCCGACATGATAAACGCTTTTTGCAGATCCTCAATAAAAATTTGGATAGAAGTATTCTTCTTTAATCTTTCAAGCCATGGAAGGGCAGCTTTATATTTTCCGTTATTTAAGAGTGCAAGTGTATAAAAATGGAGAGCATATCCTGAAAGTTTATGTGATTCAAGTTTTTCAAAAACATCATGGTATAATTTTTCACTGGTTTCCTCTTGCCAGGATATCCCGGTGGATGATGATAAAAGATAGTATATCAGTGCAAGAGAGGGAATAAATTTATCAGTTTTATTTGGATGGCTCAGTATAGATTGGAAATTTTTTTCATTTTCCCACAGAGTGTCAAACACTGTCCTGAGGTCTTCTTTTTTTGAAACCAGGGCAATTTTTTGAAGTATTTTGATTTCAAGAGCATTGCCTGGGGTGAGGTTTTTGGTGCGGATCATTTTAAGTTCTTTGCGAACTGTTTCAGATCGGATATTAAAATTAAATTTTTCCTGGACCCTGTGCTGGAAACTTATTTCAGGATATGGCCCTGCATTTGCTGATATCCCTGCACAACCGAACAATGACATTAATGCGGTCAGGAAAATAATGAATTGAAATATTATTGCAACCATTTCCAGACACTCCTTTGTTAAAAGTTATTGATCACAGAATAAAAAACCGCTTTTTTCTGCTACAAGATTGCAGATGTTTTCCCTGGTTAAAGATCCATCAACCCGGGACAAAATCTGATATTGAAACCGTTCATGATCGGCTAACAAGGCTTTATTACGAAAAATATCAAACTCGATTTCAGGCAGTTTTGTTGAAATAAAATTTAAGAATTGAGTTGCATCAAGAAAATTATCAAAACTTGTCAATTCAAAGTGCTTTATGGTATCTACCTGTTCAACAAAAGTCTGCGAATCTGTTGTCTTTTCATGGGGTTTTGTTTTGGCCATAATTTTTTTAAGATGCCTGTAAATGTAATGGACATATTCATTGCAATCTTTTCTGAGTGTAAAGGTTTTTTTGTCAACACCTCCTGGTCCGCAGTAGTATGCTGCCAGAGCAAGGTACGGGTCTTCCAGTTTTGTATATAGATCTGCAAGGTAATGAACTCCAGCATCTATATTTTTTTTAGGAACATATAATTCTTGTTTGCTGATTCCATAGATTGATGCTGTTGACGGCATTACCTGCATGAGTCCGATGGCACCCTTTGAACTTATAGCATTGGAATCAAAAAAGGACTCTCCCCTGACCACTGCCAGAATATAGGGTAATGAAAGGTTATACTTTCTTGATGCATCTGCTAAAAGATCCTGATAGGGATATCCTTTAACTTCAACAGGCGTTTTAAATATTGATATCAGATCACTTTTTATAACGGGATCAGGCATGATCGCTGCATGAACCGCCTGGCATATAAATAAGCTCAGGATCAAACCCGACAATAATAATATTGAACTAATCTGTTTCATCATATCCCTCCAAATTTTTATTTATTTATTGGTTTTTGTTTTATTTAAATTCATGAAATTTTATCTGACCACTGGATGACACTGAAAGAATGCCATTCTTTTTTTCCTGATTCAGTTCGGAAAGCATTGTTTCAACCTTTGAATCAATGCGGCTGTCGGAAAACAAAACCATCACCTGCAACCTATTAAATGATTTGACATCCGATATGGTTCGGCCCAATTCCCTGATAAAATATTCACGATCCGCTCCGTTTTTCAGTTCCCACATTTTCTTTGGAATATCTGTAGCGCTTTTAAATTCTAAAACATCCCCTGACAAATATCCTTCAAAAATGAGATCAAACCCTTTATTGACAGCCCGGCAATATATTTTTACCTTATTATTGTTAAGCATGGTAATTAAATCCTCCAGGCTCTGAAACTGGAAATGAAGCCCTTTTAAAGGTTCATTTACTAAAATCTGTGGTCTGTCTTCCTGAACCGATTCAGGCGCTGAGATATTTTCAGTAAGGGGCTCAATAATTGAGACCAAATCCTGGATTGTTTCAATTGTTTTTTGGGGATCATGGGTAAAAGGGATACTTTTTATCATTGCAAATATAATCCAGAAGATAATTCCTATAATTGCGACAAATCTCATAACATCGACTTCCAGTGACTGGTCATTGTTTAAATGATCTTCAAAAAGGAAATTAAACCGCTTCATTTTGGGTCCCCTCTTCGAGCAGCATTTGATCCCATTTTCTGCCGATATAGATTATTTTAAATATCCTCAGCAGATATCCACAGGCACCACCAAATACAGTTGTGCTTAAGGCCAGCAGCAGGCCTCCATTGACAAGTTTATCAAGAAGGCCCAGGGCAGATACATTTGAACTTAAACCTTCAGGGTTCGTCATCCCGTCAAGGGCGTGCATCAACGCCGTCTCCATCCCTATAGCTGTCCAGATAATGCCTACACCAAAAAATGCTGAGATGATTACGTTCAATAATCTGTCAAGGAATGTCACTTCTGAAAGTTTTGCATCTGGAGCGCTGATTTTTATGCGCATTTTAAGAATGAATACCATATAAAGAATAAGAAGTATGGAAAACGGGATAATGGAAGACCGAAGGTGCCTGAAAAATAATGAACCCATATTGAACAGCACATCATATTCCGGAGATATTGTAACCCAATTTAAAGCGACCCCGAGCCCGAGAAGTATCAGACTCCAGCAAAATGAAAGTGAGATTATAATAATAGAATATCTCATAATATTTTTCTTTCTTTGATGGTTTGGGACATTTTCCCTAGTAAGAGTTTAAACTGGCTGTCTGTTTTGATCAGTTCATTCTCATTAAGAGTAAGGCCCATGGCAATAAACCCTGCGGTTTTAAGTTTCTTTTCCATCAAATATTCAGTTTCAAAAAACTTCACGCTTTTAAAATTGTTCAAAGGTAACTGCAGGGTATGAAAGTTTTTCCAAAAACATTTTCGAATCATTAAATCCACGGTTTTTTCATCAGCATTGTGCTCTTGGAGTAAAAACCGGGTGAACAATGCTTCTATGTCTTCGCTTTCATTAACTTTAAGATTTTCAAAAAACTGAAGCGCCAGCATATTAAGAGGACTGGTACCTGTCAAAGCGTTGTCTGCTTCATGGTTTGTATTAACATCCGTATTTTCATCAACAATATTGCTATCCTTAACAATATTGCTATCCTTTCCCGGGATCGGTAATGTAATGGTCAGTCCGGTGTTATTTTCGGATTTTCCAACACTTACGATCCCGGATACTATTAATGTTCCAAGGACGAACACGCTGATAACTATTGAAAGTATGATGGCAATGATAAATTTCATATCCCTCACCCGATTGCATTAGTTTGTGCCGTTGCAGGCTGCCCAAATTGTGTTGTATACATACATGGCGTTCAAAAAATGAGTTTCAGGGCTGCCCTGTCGGCAAGCTTCAAAACCCAATTGTTTCAGCATGAATTCTTTTTCAAGGTTACGCTTAATCGAGGATAGCTGATAACAGCATTGATTTACTTTTTCAGTGGACGGCAGGCTGACAAACTGGTTTGAAAAATAACAATTCCACCTGTTTTTAACCAGATCCGGTGGAACTTTGCCTGTTTCCCGGAGGGGGGTTACAAAAGAATCCCAAATCAGGTCTGCATTTTGAGGAGAAGCGCTGTTTTTGCACTGTGTAACAAGTTTTTCAAATACGTTTTCAAAAAATTGTTGTGAATAGGGATTATTATTGATGACTTCCAGAGCCTGCCTTGAGGCTGTTGCTGTTTTAAATGAATCAATTTGATCAATCCGGGTCAGGGAAGCTGCTGGAGTTTCCATTTTCATGATCTTCACCTGGGGTTCTGTTGTAACACAACCCGTTGTAAAGACGGTCAAAATTGCTAATACGACAATGAACCTGCTGTATTTTTTAAAATTCATAATATCCTCCGTTAATTATTGTTTTTTAAGTCATTAAGATCTCGGTGCAAAACCGCCAGACACTTTCTTTTTGCCATTATTTTTATCTTCAGTCCCTGTTGTTTTTTTATAGTATTCCAGAACTTTTAAATTTGGTTTTGATGAAAGTTTTGTTCCGGTATACTGGATACCCAGCACCTGGGGCATTGCACTGACAGCCTTTGTTGCATTGAAAATAATCTGGCCATATTCACGCTGTGATTCCAGGATGAATTTTGCTTTGGCAAACATTTTTGAAAGAAATCGTGCTTTTTTAGCTTTTTTGGACATGGAAATCTGAATATTCCCTGCTCTGACAATTTCCGGGGCTTCTTTTCCAAAATCCGGGATGAGTTTTTCCAATACAACAAACATTTCATCTGTCGGATCAGGAAAATCATCCAATTCCAGGTTAAATGGACTGTCATCATTTGATTGCCCGCCAACATCAAGCCTGGGTGCATCTGAAGTACCATTCATTGTTTCTGAATAAAGCTCAGAAGGACTATGTTTAAATGCCCGGGATGAAACAATCTGGGCTGCTGACTGTTCCCCCTGTTCGTACCTTGCTGCAACCCCGGGAAGATAACCCGCCAGCTCTGAGTAGAGTTTGATGCCGGTCTCTCTCATCTGAGATGCCATTTCTTTACATGCGTCACTGGGTTTTTGGGGATTAAAATCCGCCCCCCCACAGGCTGCGTTCCAGGTTTCATACTGCACATCAAACTTTTTCATGAGCCGGGCAATCTCGCTTGCTTTTTCAGACGTCGCCAGTTGTCCAAGTTCAGACCTTGTATTATTAATGATTCTCTGGACTGCAACACCCTGTGAGGCATATAGATTTGAAAAAAAACCAGTTATTAATACCAGTGTGATGATAAATACGCTTTTAGTCGGTTTCATGATTCCTCCCTTTTTTTAGTTAAAAATCCAAATCAAGAATTTCGCTCTTTAAATATTTAGACGAAGGATTAGAATAATTGTTCAAAAGAATTTACTTTTCTTAAATTTATGATAAGAAAACTATACAATCCAAAAATGAACAAATTTTAAGATATCTCGTCTTTTTAGATATCAGCAGTAAAAAAAATGAGTACAGATGCTTTTTTGTAAAATATTTAATCACATCAAATTTTAAATGGAGATTGATTATGTTCAGAAAATTGCTTGTTATACTCGGCTTAATTTCATTCTTGCTTTTGACAGGATGTGTAGCTGCAACAGAAAAAGCAGTAAAAGCACCTTCTGATATAAAAACCATGAGCCTTCACACTGCAACTCAGCTTTTGGCTGAAAAATTGAATGTATCCCTTAAAGGTAAACAGCTGGGCAGATTTGCTGTAGCAGACCTAATAGGTCCGGGTAGCGGAATCACAGGGCTTGGCGAACAGATAGCAGACGACTTGAGCGTACAACTTTTTCAATCAAATAATTTTAGTGAGTATGTAGAAAGAAAACAATTCAAGCAGCTGCTTTCAACCATCATTTCAGAAAAAGACGTACCCTACTTTGACCAGAGCACGGTTTCGACGTATGGAAAATCCATGGGACTTCAGGATATGCTAATCGGAACAATTCGAGATCTTAGATCCTACTATTATGTCAAGGCAAAAATTGTTAACATTGAAACAACAAAAATCCTGGCCATGGGGGATGTTAACATATCAAAGACCGCCACAGCCATAACACTTGTGGAAAAAAAGCAGACATCAACTTTGACTGTCAGTGTAAGCCCGGCAATACAGGGGACTGTCATGGCTGATGGGAGGCACCATCCATTAAAGAATGGGGCTGCTGTTATAAAAGGAGTGCCGTATGGTAATTGTTCCATCGTTATTCAACCCTCTTCCGGGTATCAAGCTATCAGAAAAAATATTTTAATCAAATCCCCCATGGAAACTTTTGCATTCAGTCTTAAAGAAAAAAAATATGATATCTCCTTTACGATTGTCCCTCCTGATGCAACCCTTGTGATTGACGGGAAAAAAATTATCCTTAATGAACATGGTTTTGCAAAAATCGATAATATCACAGCAGGGAATCATTCCCTCCTCATCAATTCTGATAAAAAAGGCTATAAAGGTATTTCTCAGATATTTAATCCGGCAATAAATGAAATCTTTCAGTTTAATCTTCTGACAACAGATCCAATCTACAATTTCAATGATACCCTTTTTCAAAAAGTACAACAAATGAAAGACAAACAGGATTTCAATGTTAAGCTCTGGACAAATAAGAAAGTGTTTAAACCCGGAGATACAATTTCATTTTTTTTCAACTCTGAAAAAGACTGCTATTTAAATATCGTTGATATTGGTACCAGTGGGAATATCACCCTGCTTTTTCCAAATAAATATCATCAAAACTCAAGAATTGATGCAGGAAAAACCTATAAAATCCCGGATGAAAGCTCTGACATGTTTGCATTCAGGGTCGATCCACCCGCTGGAATAGATCGTGTCTATGCTATTGCCAGTACCAGGCCCCTGAATATTTTTGATACAAATTTTAGAGATGTTGAATATAAAACAATAACCCGTGGACAAACACGAGATATCACAACTGTGGCGGCTGGTCATGCCATGAGCAATGTAAAATTAACTGCGGCATCCACCTGTATTATTAATGTGATCGAATAAAAACCTGTAGCATTATAGAAAAATTTAAGGAAAAACCAATGAAAAGAATAAGAGACATGTTTCATAAAATCATGATTCTATGCATGGCATTTGTAACAATTTTTGTTTCAGCCTCCTATGCCGACACTGAAATTGTTACGATTGCAGAAGGGGTTGCATTGATACAAGGAGATAATATAGTTGGCGCTAAAGAAAATGCAAAAAATGATGCACTCCGCCAGGCACTCGAACAGGGCATTGGCATGCTCATGGATGCCGAAACGATCCTTAAGAATGATGACCTCATGGAAAAAATTTATACACATTCTACAGGCTATATAAAAAATTATACCATTATAAAAGAAGGGGAAGATAAATCCGGCATATACAGAGTTACAATACGTGCCGTCACAAAAACTGAGACGCTAAGAAATACACTTACCCACTTAGGCCTGATCCACCAAATGGTTGATTACCCTAGAATAATGATCCTTCCTTTTCCTGACAAGGGCATGATCTCTTTGGCAGAGGCTGCTGAAGCCATACTGGTACAGCAGTTTACAGATAGACATTTTGAGTTAGTGGACCCTGCAAAATCAAAACAACTCCACAATGAAGCCAAAGACCTTCTTAAAGTTGATACAATAAACAATATTGCAGCAAAAATTGGTCTTCAACATCAAGCTGAAATCGTTATTTTATACTCGGTTGATACTGGAGCATCAGAGTTTGATGGAATGATGGAAACTGCAACTGCCACCATGACAACCAGAGCAATAGTTACTACTACTGCCCAGATTCTTACAGCAGATAATAAAACTTTGTCAGGGTTGGGGAAAACCCCTGAGCTTGCCTTTACAAAAGCAGCAAACAGTGCAGCACAAAGCTGTGCAGAAAAACTAATCCCCTCAATTGTGTCCTGGTGGGACAATTACACTGCAAATGGCTTGCCCTACATAATAACGCTTAAAACACCTCCAAAGGCAGACCGATTGATCATCTTATTCCAGCAAAACATGGAATCCATTCCAGGGGTCGTGTCACTATCAGAACGAAGCTCAGGAGGTGGTATAACAGAAATGATGGTAAAATATAAAGGCAAAAGCACAGATTTGAAAAGAGCTGTCCTGTCAATAATGTTTAAGCATGCAAGCTTCAAAGATCTTTATACTGTAATAATTAAAGGAAGGTTTATGGTGTTTTCAATCAAATAATCGAATTATCCGATACGCTATTTGGTGGTCGCCACGTGCTATTAACAAGAAACAGAAATTATATACTTATTGGTTTACTTGACCCTTTCCATATTGCAACCTACGAACTATACTTTTAATCTTTTTTTAAAAATTGACATATTTTTATTCACATGTGTAATAAATAAAAAACACAAAGGGATTTAAAAATGGTGAAATAGAAACTCAAATCGTAATTTAATTTTACTTAATATTCAAATGATAAAGTGGTAGTGTCTATCCCGAAACAAAGAGGAGAAAAAAATGTAAAATACTGTTACTTCACTTGCTTTTATGTCGGAGTAAAAGAAATTGTTGCAAATAGTTATTTTTTAAAATATAGATGTGATATCGCTTAATTTTCAATTATCTCAATTCAGAATTTGTATCAAATAGGGAGAATAAAATGAAAATTTCTTTGATAACAAATCTTATAGCGGGAATCGTCTTTTTTTTAACCCTTGCCGGACCGGCAGCTACCCAACAGAACAGTGATGGAGTGGCTGTGATCATTGGCAACAAAAACTACCAGAATCAGATCCCACAGGTTGACTTTGCCCATCGTGATGCAGCAGCAATGAAACGATTTGTAATTGATGAACTTGGATACAAGCAAGGTAATATCATTTATTTGCTGGATGCTTCTGAGGGACAAATGCGAGGAGTTTTCGGGTCAAAGGACAATTATAAGGGAAAACTCAACCAATATATTCGCCCTGGGAAATCCGATGTTTTTATTTTTTATTCCGGCCACGGGGTACCCGGGCTTAAAGACCGAAGAAGTTATCTTCTTCCCTGTGATGCCAGTCCTGACACGGTTGAACTCAATGGTTATCCATTACAGCAACTTTATGACAATCTTGGAAAAATGGAAGCCAAATCTACTCTTGTTTGCCTGGATGCATGTTTTTCTGGTGACTCTCCAAATGGGATTCTGACTCAATCTGCATCTTCTATCTCAGTCATCCCATACGAACCCAAAAATATTGATCACCTCAATATCATTACAGCAGCCAGCGGGGGTCAGCTGGCTAGCTGGGACTCCAAATCCAGACACGGCCTTTTTACAGAAATTTTATTACAAGGTCTTTATGGGAAAGCTGATGAAAAAGAATTTGGTGGCAATGGAGACAACGAGATAACACTTCTGGAAATGAAGAAATTGCTGGATGACGAAATGACATATTTAGCACGTCGCCATTACAACCGGGAACAAGTGGCTACAATCAAGGGAAATAATAACTTTATCCTTGCTAGTCATGGGAACGAACCCATAGTACGTCCTAAAATTACCCTGGATTCAAAACCATTAAAACAAATTAAGACACATACATTTCAAAATGAACCGCTTGAAGAAAAAACAGACCACATGATTTTTAGGATAAAGCCAGTTAAATACAAGGGATCTGAGATCCCTGGGGCTGTCGGTATTATAGGCGCGCCTTTGGGCAATATGCCGGATGCTATTGTGGAAAATTGGCCTCCGCAAAAAGGTGATATCACGGTTACAACCATTATCACAAAAAACAAAATAGAACGTGAAGACAATCCAGAATTAGCAGGCGCCCAAATGGCTACTGCCTTATTCGGCAAAGCCATAAGCTCTTTTACAAAAGACATCCCCAAATACATATATCATTATGAAGTGGATGTTCTTATTACTGCAAAGAATACCCAATCCCGAGAAGTCAAAACAGCAAACGGATCTGCCTACCTGAAATCTCAGAATGATAATGAATCCGGACAGATCTTGATTGAAGCGTTAACAGAAGGGGCAAACAACTTGTGCCTTATACTCATGGGAGGGGTTTCGCAACCCCATGAGAAAGCAAGCGTAAAAAGGAATAATGCACTGATGGCATTCAAAAAAAGCAAGAGTTCTCAAGATTTCAATCAGAACGATACGCGCTGATACTCAAAGGAGCTATCTTTTTTGCATTAATAGCTGCAAGCTGTATTATAGATCATTGGCAATAAATAATTAGGCCAAGGGAATACTGTGTGTTCCCAAAATAGTTTTCCATCTTCATAGCATACTTCCCCCACCCTAATCAAATTCAGCGCCAACACGTAGAAGCAAAACACCATCTTCATAAAGAGGGCCGCCTATTAAAACAAATCCTTTGTCAACAAGAAGTAAAATAGTATGAAAGACTTTTTTCTTTTTTTCCATAATTTCAACAAGCAGTCTTCCCTGGTTTTCCTCAAACCCTTTAAAAGTAAGCTTAAGAATTCTTTTGGATGAAAGTAGAATTTCTGAAGTTTGGCCGAAAGTTAGTTTCTGTTCACTTTTCTTGGCAAGCTTAAAACCGGTATAATTAAGGACCGGGGCAATTTCATTAGCTAGGTCTTTTAGTTGAGGGTCAATTATGTTTGATTTTTTTGTGGCTTTGATTATTTCAACTTTAACGTTCATTGATGAAAAGGCAAGGACATTTTCAGGACACACCTGAAATATTATCAAAAGCATAAATATGCATAAAATAGAATTTTTTTTCATTGTCATTATCCAGCCTCCTTTTCATTGTCAGGAAAAAACATGATCAGAGGGATTTTGCTTTGTGCGGTTTTAAGCACCATGGTTGAGCCACTTGTACTGGATACTTCCTCAACGCTGCTGATCATCATTTGTTTTGTTCCTGTTTGAATTGGTAAGATTGTAACTACAAATATC
This sequence comes from Desulfobacula sp., assembly GCA_018702715.1. Lineage (GTDB taxonomy): Bacteria > Desulfobacterota > Desulfobacteria > Desulfobacterales > Desulfobacteraceae > Desulfobacula. Next base: position 30,973 of record JABIYQ010000438.1, read on the forward strand.
GCAATTGCTGCGGTACAAAGGGCAGGTACCCAGACTATCGGCTTGAAAAATTTATTTTTTATTCTCTCCCAATATGTAGGCCCCCAATCCATCTTTGAATCAAAATTTCTCCAGGCCTGATCGACGTCCAACGAAGACTCATCCTCTTCAAATGCTTCCTTCATCATTTCGTTTGTTACTCGCAGTAGCTCAAGTTTTTGTCTGCAATCAGTACATTTGTCTAAATGTTTTTTCAAATCTATGGAATGATTTTCGTCAATCTCATTATCGATAAACACATCAAATAAGGATTCATATTTTTCACAATTTGTACTCATTTTTGTATCTCCTTTTTGTCCTGATAATAAGATTGCACGGTTGTAATCACTTTTTTTCGTGCATTGCTTATCCTTGATTGCACTGTACCAAATGGTATATTCATTTTTTCTGAAATTTCTTTATATGTCAGCCCCGAGAAGAATAATTCTATCACTTCTCTATGTGTATCATTTAAACCTGATATTACCTTTTTTAAAATCACTTTTCCCTCGTCTGAACAAATTTGGTGTAGAAAATCTTTGGTATCTTCGATCTGCAGTCTGGGTAGTTGGCCACAGCCATTTTTTTGTTCTTCATCATTCATGTCATCCAGGAATATAGTCTTTTTTTTATTTCTATTATACTGTGACTTCCATTTGTCCTTAGTTAAATTACGTAATATTTGGAAGAGCCAGGTCTTAAAAGACGCATCCCCTCTAAAGTCTTTTATGCCTTTTGAAGCCTTAAAAAATGTTTTATTAGTAATTTCCTTGGCATCTTCTTCATTCCTAAAATTCTTGTAAGCTTTTCCATAAATGAGTTTATAATATTTTTTATAAAGTTCCTCGTAATATTTTTTTTTACCCTTTTTGAAACCTGCAACAAGTTCTTCGTCAGAAACATCTTTCAAGTCAGAAAATCTTTTCAAATTAGGGAAAAAATTCAAAACATTCCTTTTCTATTTATTATTGACGAATATATTATGTTTTTGTTCAAATTTGTTTATATTATCTGATTTTTATTATCCGCTTCTCATTACAAAACAGGTTGCCAAATATTTGTCAATAATTAGCAGTATTTTATAATTATTTTTATTATAAAAATTTGTAAACTTGACGTTGATTGCAAAGTGATAATATTGTGGACTATATTTTGATTTTCACTAAATGAGGTACCCAAATGAATAAAATGCAAATTCAATTATTTTTTGTTATTTTCAGTCTTATTTTCACCCAGATTCCTGCCTATTGTCAAACAACTTATTCTCTTCATGAATTGGTAAAGCTTGCAAATATCCATGCTGAGAACATTAAAATTGCTGAAGATGATTTATATATTGCAGAACAGGAAAAAGCCCGTGCATTGTCTGTCTTAATCCCCCGCGCCACAAGTTTCGGAAGCATGAGCGAGTATAAGAATGATGCTATGACAACTCCGGACACATTAACCTTGGGAGTTAAGCTGACACAATCATTTTCACTTAATGGAAAAGAGTTGATTGCCTTGGATGTTACAAAAAAAAGCATTGAAGGCAAAAGATTTTCCCTTGAAAGTATTCGTTCCGAGTATTTGTTACAGGTATCCCAAACCTATTATAATATTTTGAGCGCACAAAGGTATCTTGAAATTGCCCAATCAGATGTCAAAAGACTTACCACACACAGGGATGCAGTCAAAGAAAAATTAAGTGTTGGTAATGTAACCAAGACAGATTTATTCAGGGCTGAAGCAGAACTATCCAGATCTTTGACGGAAAGGGTGAAAGCTGAAAATGGTGTACTGCAAAACAAGGCGGCTTTACGTAACCTTGTGGAGATTGAGGAAGATTATAATCTTGAAAAAGGAAATATTGAAAATATTGAACAATATCAATCCAGTCTGGAAGATATTCAAAGCTATGCTTTAAAAAACAGAACTGAAATAAAGGAAGCAAAAAAGAATCTCGACATTGCAAGGAAAACGGTAAGGTTTGAAAAAAGTGATTATTGGCCAACCCTTTCTCTTGAAGCTGGTTACAAAGAAACCGATGTCAGTTATGAATTCAGACCCAGAGATGTGGAATATGACACTGAAGATCTATATTTCACCGGGGAGCTTGTTTTTACATTGTATGACGGTGGGTTAAGAAGAGCCCAGATCAAACAGGCAATTGCAAACCAGAGAAAAGCTGCAAATGTATTAAGGCTTCAAAAAAAAGCAATCATCCTGGATGCAAAAATTTCTTTTCTGGATCACGAAACTGCAAAAAGTACTTTATTAAATTTACAGGATGAACTGAAATCAGCCCAGGAAAATTTCAACGC
>JABIYQ010000155.1 GCA_018702715.1 Desulfobacula sp.
ATTCATCGTTATAAAGGACATGCTGTCAGAAAAAATATAGCTAAAATATATGCAAACCGTCTGAATGGAAACCACCATCCAGACCCATGGGCAGAAATGTTTGAAATAGCACGAAAAGAACACTGGGAAGCAAGCCGCGGACTCATACCGTTTTGGAGTTTCCCAATCGAAGGTGGCGCCTGCATTGAAAGACATGTACCCACATTCCCTTTAAGTCGGGATATTGAAAAATTGAAGGCGCTTAAAAAATCGTTGGTTATTTACAGGATGGTCTTTGGCCAAACAAGGCAGGAAGATATGATTGAATACCTTTTGTCCAAGATTGCTGATGCAGATGTTATTGATATTTCAAAACAATTACAGATTCAGTTAAGACCGCCAAAATATATTTCATAAAATTAGGGTGGCCAATTTCTTCTCCTTCTGAATCTTCAACATGAAACACAGCAACGAACCCCGCGGTCCATAATAGTGGCCTCCTATTTGAATTATAATGTGAAATCTTGATCTACCCTGACCGAAGCATTCTGTGTCTCAAGACGATCCAACCTTACCAGAAGTTTTCTGTCGGAATTTAGTGACAAACTCATATAGGTGACTCGAACGGTAATAACCTCTTTTGGATTGATCCCAGATTTCTGAATACAGTGTCTAATGGATTGGTGAAAACGTTCATCCAGGCCATGAGGCATCAGTAAAAGGATTTCATAATTACTTGCCCCATACAGGTCATGAGCTTTTTCAATAATTAATTTTCCACTGGGAAACCCTTTGGTCAGCATTCTTGCCCGTGGACTCATCCCTTCAAGGGTGACAGAACCGATAAAGGTCCCATCAGGTCTAACACGGCAAGCGAAATCACCAGCCAATCGATCATAAAGTGCAATTTTTGCTCCCTTCGATTCCATATAGCCCAGATATGTTCGTATTGGTAGGTGATAGGTTGCTATCACAGCAAACTCCTTGTCACCAGAACAACTACCTCTGTCGGACCCTGAGTTCTTGCCTCGGGATGGCTTGCCTGCCACTTTCTTCTTTATTTTCTTTAGTGTTTTTTCTTTTGGGCATTGAAGCTGCTTGGGTATATCGATCATCTTTACTTTTATGATTTTGTCTTGTTCCGTCTTTTTTATTTTTTTCTTTTGTCCGGAAACAGGGGGGGGCTCCAGTGAGGGAGGGGTATCGTTTATAGCTATTATAAAAACCCAGAAAAAGCCCAAAATCAGACAAAAAATAATATCCCTTGTGGTTTTCATCTCATCTCTCCTGTTTATAGGCAAAGCCTAAATCCGCCTTATTTTCATGGGCCCAGATCATGATCTCTTGAGGAAATTGGAATTCAGCAGCCTTATCCACCCTGAGAATGAGTTGCAATGGACAAATTCGATCCAATTCTTTAATCACATTTGAAAGCTGCTTATATTCATGGACCCCCATTTTTTTTGATTCCAGAACGAAATCATAGATACCAGACTCTTCTTTTTTTATGGCAAGGGACAGCATATCAGGTTTAAATCCCTGATTCTCAATACGGTTTCGTTTCTTTAAGAGATCAACCCTTGTTTTGTATTCCTGATTGACATTATTTAAAAGTACCGCCTGACAAAGAATGAAGACAAGCATGATGATAAATGCCAATTCAAGAATGGAAGAGGGTAGGTTAAAAATACGTCTTTTCATCATGTTAACTCCTTGTTTTACATCGATTCAAATAAAGCCGCAGATTCATATATTGTCGAGCTATCTGATCAAGCTGTTTGGTCTTTTCAATGGCTATCCGGCGATCTATGGAATTGACTTCAGAAGATTCTTTCGAAGCGTCCAACAGCAACTTCAAGGTTTGATCTGTCTGAGTCGAATTATCACCCCGGGAGACTTTTTTAAAGTGATTGTTGAATATGATAAGCTGCTGTAGCTCTTTTGGCTTGATCTTCTCATTTGTTTTAGCTTTAGATTCACTGATGGAAAATACCCTCGGTTCAAGATACTGCAAAAGACTGATCTGAAGTAAAATACGATTGGCATCCTGTTTGATAATCTCCATCAGCCAGTAATCTTTAAATCTCGAATCCGACGTCTGCTGGAATTTTGTGAGCGCCTTATTCCTAAGATCAACATGGTAAAGAACTCTTGATTTTATGGCCTCCAATTCAACTATTTTCAATAGGTCGACATGATTTTCCCTGGCAATTATAAATTCTGACTCCAGGCTTTTCTGGCAATAGCCTTTACTGGAGAGACAAATGATCAGGCCCCAAAAGGCCAAAACCGTAATGGCTGTATGTGATTTCATTTGTTTTTTTCCCTCTCCAGACTATCCTCGACCAGTAGATAAGCTATCATTCCGGTGGGCAAGGCAACAATAGATGACCAGATGCTGGTACCAATCAGTCCGATGACATTGAGGATTCCTTCTCCTCCGATGGCACCATTGCTCAATTCAATTAAAGCGAGAGCACACCCGTAAAACGTACCGATAATACCTATAATGGGTGCAGTGGTTTCAATACGGCTAAGAAATTTTATCCAAGTTGAATTCTTTTCAAGCGGCTCAAAAAGCCGCAAAACTAAGGAGCCCAGAACAAAGATGACCATTGGAATTAATACATAGGCAGTAATGCCCACATACGCCAAGGTAAACCTTCTTAATTCAAACAATGAGACCGCAGTACCGGAGAATGTCCACAGGCCAAGACTAAAAAATACTACCAGTAAGAGCAAATGGGATCCCTTAAAATAGTCCCTCAAACTATTAATCCTCATCATAGCTGATTTGATTGAATGAATCATAGAATCCTCCGTTTTAATTTAAAGGTGGCAGGGGTAAAATGCCCTCGAAATCAATGGGCATTTATTGTTATTTCTTCTCGCTACGATATTAATGCTCCTCCATTGATTTTTTTTGCGTTTGGGAACAAATTATTTTTTTTAAGTTCCTTAAGGCCTACTATTCCTATTTTCTTAAATATTGCGATAAAATAACACATGTCATCGCTATTCAGGGGTTTCGAAAAACTGCTGTCTCAAAGGTTTATATAGGCCCTGTCATATACCGACTTTAGCTTTAAAATACCTGGCTTTGCCTTTTTTTGCGTTTCTTCAATTTATTTAAGAAATAGGTTTACAAATAAAAAAAAATGTTAAATTATAATTAATCTTACGAGGAGCGTATATGATACTCCCTGAATCCTTTATACCCTATTGAGTTTGGAGGAACCCTGGACATGTGATTAATGAGTACTACAGAGTGTAACTAATGTGATCATGTCATACGTTTTGGGCTTTATGGCAAAAAATCTATGAAAACAATATAGGAGTTAAAAGTAGACAGATAATTAAAGATTTTTTTGATTTTTTCCAGCTTCCCTTATCCCTCATAGGGCGTAATAAGAAAGTTGGTTTTGCTATTACAATAGTTACAATTTTAAGGGCATGGCAGAACGAAATGCATAGTAATAGTTAGCTTATTCTATATTATTATAGAGAGTTACGGATGGCTTTCAAGTTTTTTGAAATGTTTAAAAAATTAAAACTATTCATCATAAGTATTCTTTATTATTAGATAAATGGTTATTTTTATTTGATTAGGGTAGGGGTTTGGAGGAATCCCGGACATGTGATTAATGGTACACCGTTCAGCATAGCGATGCAGAGTTCCTGGCGTTTGGAGGAATCCCGGACATGTGATTAATGGTACTCTATTTTATTTTCTTGGAAAGTAAACTTCCGTTTGGAGGAATCCCGGACATGTGATTAATGGTACAC
>JABIYQ010000358.1 GCA_018702715.1 Desulfobacula sp.
CCGGCCATGGGATCAAGAATCAGGTCATCCGGCTTTGAGAAACTACGAAGGATATGTGCGATCATCTGGGCCGGGATCCTTCCGGGCCAGTCATCCCCGAATCTATTATCACAATCATTCCATTCCCACTTATCCCAGGTACAGAATCCCCATCCCAGTTCCTTGAATCGGTCATGATCATTTTTATGTCCAGGCCCATCTGGTTCACAGCGTGAAGATCAGCTATATCTAAATCTACAGTTCGTCTTGCCCGCAGCATTTGATTTGTTAGGGTATGTCAAAGACAGCATACTATTTAATACCAATGATATACCGAGTGCCTTTGCCCCGTCCCTGGTTGAGCAGGTATTTATTTTTGACAAGTTCTGAAAGCTTCTTCTTCAGGGTATTCCGGTTGGCTTTTGTAATGGATTCGATCTCAGATATGGACAACTCTCCATGATCCTTCACAAGTTCAAGGATCTGCCGTGACAGCCTGGACAACTTTATAAATATTTTTTCTTTTTTGATTTTTTTAGTCAGTACTTCTTTTTGAGTTTTAAGAGCGCTCAAAAAAAATAATATCCAGGGCTCGTATTCCGGATACTCCGATCTAAAAGTCACCTGAGATTTTCTTAATGCCAGGTAATAATTATCCTTGTTTTTTTCGATGATACTCTCCAGAGAACTGTAAGGAACATACCGGTATCCTTCTTTTAGCAGCAGAAGGGTTGTCAGTATCCGTGACAGTCTGCCGTTTCCATCCTGAAACGGGTGTATTGCCAAAAAATGAACGACAAAGACAGATATGGTTAACAGGGGGTGGAGTTCTTTTTCTTTTAACTGCCTGACTGTCCATTCCATCAACTGTTCCATATCCTTTGGGGTGTCAAAGGGTGGTGATGTCTCGAAGATAACACCAAGGCTCTTGTCATTATGACCGAACGCCTCCACATGATTGGGCATCTTTTTGTATTCCCCACGGTGGCGGATATCCTTTGAGCTGTATTCAAGCAGCATTTTATGCAACTGCCGGACATAATTTTCCGTAAATGAGATGTCTTTATAGGATGCAAAAACGATGTTCATAACATCTGCATAGCCAGCCACTTCCTGTTCATCTCTGGATCCAAATGATTTCTTATCTAATCCGGATAACAACAGTTCTACTTCCCGGTCGGATAGTTTTACCCCTTCAATCCGCGTTGACGATCCGATAGATTCTATTGTGGCAACGTGTTTTAATGCGTCAAGCCGTTCCGGCGCCAGATTGCCGATGGCTTTCCATTCACCCTTGAACTCATCTATTTTTGCAATGAGATTCAATATTTCCGGTGTAATTTTAATTAAAGGATTTAACATTGATTTTCCATTCAGATACCCAAATATTTACCCATATTTACCCAAAACTATTCAAAAGTCAAGTCAGATAGAATTGTCACATTTCGGATATATTCATTTTGGGATGCCCAAAAACATACCCATATTTATCCAGAGAATCAAAGACGCGCGAGAACAAGAAATAAAATTAATCATAGCGCTGACCAGTGGCGCAGCCGCCGTGAACAAGAAAATCTGCGGCATAGTCCGTCAGCATTTTCTTTGTTTTACCAAACAAGAGTTAAATAAAAATTTGACCCCTTTTCTTTCCGATTGTCAGGTTTTACTCCTGTGAACAAGATAATCCATACACATGCGTCGTTAAAGCATTCAAGATTTTTTCCGGTAGCCTATAAGTATCTGCCATCCGCATGATAAACTCCTGGTTCACTTTCTGGGTGTATTTTTTAAAATACGGAGTTACATCCCCTGTCAGCGTGTTGGTTAAATCCAACACCAACGATGGGGTATCACATGAAAAATCAAAAGATTTCATATCAATGTATTGCAGTTTTGTATTCAACAATGTACGAAAATAAATCCGCATATTGTTCACATCATAAATGATACGCCAGACAGTACGATTTCCTTGAGCTACAGACGACAAAATTTTAAATCCGTAATCAACTGGTTCTGCAGATGGCTTTGAAGGATAGGATTGAACCATTGAGCTTGCACGAACAAACCGATCAAGGGAATTTGTACGACTCTGTAAAATATCTTTTTTCCCGCCAAATCCTTTATGCTCTTTGAGATAATTAATTGCATAGGCGTACTCGCTATTGCTTAAAACATTTGCAATCAAATTGGCTCCTTTATGGACAACCCTCTCGCCATTAAGGTATTCTATAACAACACACTGGCCGGTGGCGTCAGCAATAAAAAAATGAATCGGGTAGTTTTGATTTCTGGCATATATTCTTATCCTTGACTGCACCGCCATCACTTCTTCGACTGTGGCGCAATTATCCAATAAATATTGTTTATACTGGGCATGAGATACTGCATCCCTGGAATCAACCGCAGGGTATTGACTGCCTCTGAGAATAAGGCCTGTCACCAACAACCCTTTGGTATTCATTCCACCATGAAAGTACTCTCGGCCCAAAGTATTAAATGTAACACTGCCATGTTTTGAGATCCAGGAAGCAGCTTTTTGATCACCTAAACCAAAAACCTGCGGGCTCTTTTTTACACCACGTTTATTAACAACGACCAGCCCCTCTTTCACATGATAGTCATAATTTTCGCCATAAAAAATAGTGGCACCTTTTGTAATAGAAAAAACCGTGCAGGAATGGCTGGTCGGCGCTTCAAAAAATACGACCAGAATGGATAGTAAGAAAATAATTCCTAATTTATTCATTTGCCCTCCTTAATGGCCCGGTTGACCAGCAGTTTAGAAGCTGGCAGTTCATTTTCGTTGTTGATACATCCCTCAAGGGTCTAACGTGGATCTGAGGCCTCTTTTTATAAGACCCGCTTAGTTACTGACACCTTATTGTATCCGGGTATTTGGCAATTTTTTCCAATAGCTGCTGAAAGCCGAAATCATGAAATGCTTCTTTATACGATCGCATGAACGACTCCATGATTAAATTTTTATTTCTGTCAAAAGAATAAAGATTAAACCGCTCTGTAACATCTCCTTTGTTTACGTCATTGATATTTAAAATACGGACCGGTGTTCTACAGGAAAAATCCAATTTATTTAAATCCAGATACCGGATACCAGGGTTTGACCTGGTTCGATAAAAAATTTTGGAATTTTTAATATCATATACGATACTCCACTTTGTATAATCACCTTGGGAAACCAAACTCAATATATGAAACACACTTTTAACCGAGCTGTCCTGTGTCTGATATTTAAATTCCCCCATGTGCTGTATTGTCCGGTTAAATCGGTTGTAATATGAAATACTCCTATTTTCCTTCCATACTTTCAGTGATTCTTCATAGGTGTCATTAGCAAGGGCTTTTAAAGGGAGCCGTGAATCTGAATATACCACCATTTTTCCGTCAATAAACTCGATAACAGCACAGTCACCGCTTGTATCACTGACCAAGTAATGATAACCCATCCCCCTTTTATGTGTTGGAAAAATTCGTAATTCAGTATCGCTGCCAATTACCTGGGCTACGGTTTTGTGGTTATCAAGCTGGTATTGTATCCACTGGCTTCGATGAATAAACGGACGTGAATCGGGTCTCGGATAAGACGTACTTGGCAAAGACATATTTTCAACAACCAGACCCGCTTCATTCATTCCGCCAGTGGGCAATTCGCGCCCGTATTGATTAAAAGTGATACTGCCATATCTGGAAGTCCAGCGGATCGGATGCCCCTGCAGGTCATTCTTGTTGTTTGAAGCCCGCATCGCGACTTTAGACAGCCCTCGTTTATTGATGAACACCATTCCATTTTCACATGGCCACTCATAGTTTTTACCAAACAAATTATAACCTTTGCCTTCCAGATTAAAGGCAGTGCATGACCACGCATTTGTTTGGACAAAAAGTAATACCATGCTCAAGGCGATCAAAACTGCAATTCTACCTTTCATATTGTTAGTATTTCCTTTTGATAGTGTATTTTCCCTGTTTAACGATCGCCGCAGGCGCCATGAACATTTCCAAATAAGCGGTTTATCCGCTTCATTTGGCTTGTTTAAATTTTTTAACACCGAATTATTCGATCATATTCCCTTAAAAGCCCCATTTCGGAGGTAAAAAGGGCATTATAGTCCATAAAAACACTATGGTTTGGCGATCAGATGCCTATGGATAAAGGATGTAGCTTGGTCCGACTCCGGATTCTTCCCCACCCTGGTCAAGACGGATAAATGCGAGGGACTGGACTTCGTTCTATCCATTTTCCGGTTTGGAGCGTTTACAAGAAAATGGTGTCCATGAGCTCGCAGCGCAACGCCTGCCGAAACAGCCAGGAGACTCTGGGCATCTTCACTTGTCAGATAAAAACATAGACACTCCATTGGATTGCTGAGAAACCTCCAATATATGAGACGGGCTTTGGGTAAATATGTTACTGATCTTTCTTGGAGATTGTAGACACAAAATCATGCCTTTATCTCGTATGATTATGTTTTTTATAAATTCCATATTTTTTTGGAGAATAATTAAGTTCTATGATATCGGGGGCAAAAGTCTTCCTTATCTCAACCAGAAATTCCTTTTCTGGTCCACTATTATTTGTATAATTGCTACTCATCATTGCTTCATGAATAAACGTCACATTTAATTTTATAACGTTTATTTCTTCTATTTTAAAAATATAATAATGATAGGGTTTGCCAAATAGTAAATCTTCTTTCCTTCCGGTTCAGGGGCCACCGAGCGAAGCGAGGGAACAAGGGTTCCACTAAATTTTGGCAAGAGTAACACTATTCCGAAGTTGTTACAGATTTTGAAAAAGCCGCCCCTTGTGGTCCGCTGCAATGAAGGTTATGTCCGGCGTTACTTTAACTCCTGAGTTGTTCGTTTTGTATTTCTTCTACAGTCTAAAATAGCATATATTTTTATTATATCTCCATCTATCTGGTAATAGACTGCATATGGGAAAGTTTTTGATAGCAACCTAGCTATTAAGTTTTATATGGACTCCAGCGTAAAGAACTAAGGAATCTATACCAGAAAATATGGTGTC
>JABIYQ010000537.1 GCA_018702715.1 Desulfobacula sp.
CCTTAAAAAACCCAATCATGGGAGCAAAGCGACCACTTCTTTGCACAAAATAAATTGGAAATTTTTAATCAGTTCAAAATAATCAGAAAATTTAAGCCCATATAAAGAGACGATCAACAAGGCTAATAGAAAAAGCAAAATATAAAAATTAAACCAACAAAACATTTAAGAAGGACTTGCTGAAGTTCACCGCTCATCCTGGCCTTATGGCAATTGAAAATTAATAAATGGTGGTAATTTAATGGAAGATAAAAGTACTATACAATCCTATGTAAATGATTTCCGTAGGCACATGTCAAAATATCTTAAAAAAGGCATAGGACTTACGAGCAAAACCTATCCGAGTCATGGCGAAGGTTGTGTGATTGAGTTACGGATTGGTCCCAATTTGCCTAACTATGATGAAATTGTCGAAGTGCATCAATCAGTTAATGATGTCCTAAAAATAGTTCCTCAAAAAATCGTTGGCGGTAATATAGATGGGGTTAAATTCGGTGGCACAAACATTAGCATGGAACCAGATCGAATCCTCATCATAAAAGGGGAAGACGATAAAAATCTGTGGAGCGATATGGGTGCACTGGATGACGTAAATAAAATTGTTTCAAACATGACAAGGGGGACAAAATAAATGGTTACCCTCTCCTTGAATGAAAGTCTAAAAGAGTTAATAAAAGATCGTATTGAGAATCATGGTTTTCCTTTGGAAGAATATCTTGAAAAACCTCCGGCCCCATTGAAAACACGCTTTATAGTCATACCGCGTATTGTCTTTGCTCTTTCCTTGTTATTTTTGTGCTTTTTTCAAACATCTTCTACTTTTATGAACGTACTATATGTAATGAGTTTTAGCAGTGGTACTTGGGTATGCGCAAGCACTCAAATCCGATTTAAAAATGGTGTTACAACGCTTTGTGTAGCTATTGGCCTTATTACAACTACTTTATTGGCTGGTGGACTTATAAGTCCACAAGAAGCAGCAGATCTTGTTAAAGACATGAAAGGGAAATAATATCCGATGTTAAATTCAACTTTATTTCCTGCCAACATTAATCAAAGGCATTTCTCCAAATTACATCTACTAATATATTTATCTTCTTCTGAAAATTTCTTAACAGAAGAAAAAAATAGAAAGTGCATTTGAATCAGGATTAAATGGCAGGGGCATTAAATAAGTTCTGCCCTTTTTTATTAAATCTGTATTCACCTCACATAGCCTCAAGCCAGCACTCATCCCTACACATCACAGCACTGCCAATTTATCTTCATGGATTTAAGATCATAGGAAGGGAAGGATTGGGGTAGAGGGGTGCTTGTTGAGGGAGTGCTACAAGTATTTTATCAAAATGATGTTGTTACTCTTACATTTTTTTGATAGATATTAAGATGCTATTTAAGTGGCTATTTTTATACGATAAACAGAAAGAATAGTAGAATGTAACATTATATTGTTTCACCTATAATGAGAGTTAAATGAAAATGGGTCTAAAGTGAAACCAATTGAAAATATTTGTCATTTAGATTTATGAAGATAATATTTCCTTATATTATAGGCTTCTTCTTTGCATTGCTTCTATTCTCTTTGCAAGAATTTTTAAAAAAACGACAAAAGAAAAAGGTGTTAATCAAATATTTGAATCGGGAGCTGAAGTACAATACTGCTCTTATGAATCAATGGATAAAGGATATTAAGCACGACATCTATTATCTTAAGTGGGCCAAGCCAATTTTTACATTTACTCCTCAATTTAACAAATTCAGAACTCTTTTTCTAAACAAAGTCTTTGACTCTGGTATTATATACGACCTTTTAAGTGATAAGCATATCGAAAGTATTAACATAATGATGACATTTTTTTCAGTTGAAAAACAATTATCTATTAAAACAGTTATTAATAAATATAAAGATGTGGAAACTATGGATGAGGATGGAATGTCTGGCATAGAATTCATAAAAGAGTTTCTGAAAGATCATTTAGAAATAATCAAACGAGAGCAAGAGGAACTTAATCAAATAATACCGCTCATTATGTTTAAGGACAACAAATTGATCCAAAGAGCGAAAAATTACAAAGAAATAGTGTCAAAAAAAATATTTAATTTGAGGTGAGGAATGCTGGTATCGAATCCCGGTATTAAAATTTCAAAAGACCGAGGGCTATAATTGTAAATTCCCCTTTCCCCAGAGCTCAATTTATTAAAAGGTATGAAATTGACACTTCACAATTCCCCTTGAACATTTCCTTCCTCTATGCAATAGCAAGCAGATCAATCTTTTTAATCTGAACAGGAGTACCTGAATGACACTTGATTTACCGTCCTTGGAAAGCTGGCTATGGGGTTCTGCTGATATTCTTCGTGGAAGTATCGACAGCAGTGATTTCAAAAACTATATCTTTGGCTTACTATTTTTGAAAAGGGCTAATGATGTTTTTGAAGAAGAAGTGGAAAGGCTTGTTCAAGAAGACGGTTGGAGTGTCGAAGATGCTGAAAATGAACCGGATTACCATAAATTCTTCCTGCCAGAAAATGCCAGATGGAAAGCAATCATTGAAAAAACCGAGAACATTGGTGAAGCAATAGATGAGGCCCTGGCATCCATAGAAGAGGAAAACACGAGCCTTGAAGGAGTCATGACAGCCGTTCATTTCGGAAATAAAGATGTTTTAAGCGATACTGTTCTTCAACGGCTGCTAAATCATTTCAATAAATATTCCCTGAAAAATAAAGACCTCTATACCCCAGACCTGCTCGGGGATGCCTATGAATATTTAATCAAGATGTTTGCTGATGATGCCGGTAAAAAAGGGGGCGAATTCTACACGCCCAAGGGTGTTGTCCGGCTGATTGTTCAATTGATTAAGCCTGAACCTAAAAATAAAGTATATGATCCCACCTGTGGATCTGGCGGTATGCTTGTTGAAAGTGCCAGATACATTGCTGAACAGGGTGGTAAAAAAGGCAGTCTGCTTGATGCCAGTCTTTATGGCCAGGAAAAGAACCTGGGAACCTGGGCTATCTGTAAAATCAATATGATTCTGCACAACTACATGGATGCTGATATTAAGAAGGGCTGTACCCTTGCGTCTCCAAAACATGTCCAAGATGATGAGTTGATGATTTTTGACCGGGTAATTGCGAATCCACCTTTTTCCCAGAATAAATGGTGGGATGCCGTTGAAGTTGATGTAAAACTTAAAGAAGACGGTAAAGAGATAGCTCCGAATTACAATAAATCAGTTTCAGATCCATATGGTCGTTTTCAATATGGTATTCCCCCGCGTGGTTATGCAGATCTGGCGTTTCTTCAACATATGATAAGTGTTTTGAACCAGAATGGTAAACTGGGCATTGTTCTTCCTCATGGCGTTTTGTTCCGGGGGGGATCAGAAGGTAAAATCAGAACAGGGATTTTGAAAGAGGATATCCTTGAAGCAGTTGTTGGACTTCCTTCTAAATTATTTTACAACACGGGCATTCCGGCTTCCATCCTAATTGTGAATAAATCAAAACCGGAACATTTGAAAAACAAAGTTGTATTCATTGATTCCAGTCTGGATTTCAAAGAAGGTAAGAACCAGAACAGCCTTGAAGAAGAACACGTTAAAAAGATAATTGATACCTATGATGCCGGGGAAGAAATTGACAAATACATGCGCATCGTTGATATGGAAGAAATCAAAGAAAACGATTACAACCTCAACATAGCCAGATACATTGACACCAGTGAAGAGGAAGAACTGGTTGATTTAGCCCAGACCCTTGAAAACATTAGGGACATTGAAGCCAAGGAAAATGAAATTGATGACAAGCTGGCTGGGTATTTGAAAGAGCTGGGGTTGTAGCATGGACCAAAGAGAAGGATATAAAAAGACGAAGCTTGGCTGGATACCAGAGGACTGGGATGCTGTCAAATTAGGAAAAATCACCAATAAGGTTGGTAGCGGGATAACTCCACGTGGAGGCAGTAAAGTCTATCAGGATAACGGAATACCGTTCTTTAGAAGCCAGAATATCCTCTATGGAAAAGTTTCTGTTAAAGATATTGTCTATATTTCAGAAGCCATACACCAAAAAATGAAAAATACACAATTACAACCTGCTGATGTCCTTTTAAATATTACCGGTGCCTCGATTGGAAGATGCTGTGTATTTCCAAACGATTTTGAAAATGGAAATGTTAATCAGCATGTTTGTATAATTAGACCGGATGAAATTATCAAATCCAAGTATCTTTGTTATATTTTGAATTCACCAATTGGACAAAATCAAATATGGAATTTTCAAGCTGGTGGGAATCGAGAAGGTCTTAATTTTCAGCAGATAAAATCATTCATAATTCCGTATCCTCCACTCCCAGAACAAAAGAAAATAGCAGAAATACTTACTACCATAGACAACAAAATTTCATCCATCGACAACCAAATCCAGCAGGCCGAACAGTTGAAAAAAGGCTTGATGGAAAAACTCCTGACAGAAGGGATGGGGCATACGGAGTTTAAGGATACGAAGATTGGGAGGATGCCGAAGAGTTGGGATGTAGCCCCATTAGTAGATTTGACTATTAAAGAAAAATCTGGAATCAGAAGGGGACCTTTTGGTGGGGCAATAAAAAAATCCTTCTTTGTATCAGAGGGGTATAAAATATATGAACAAAAGAATGTAATAAGAAACAATTTTTTTTTGGGAAATTATTTTATTACAGAAGAAAAATTTCAGGAATTAAAAAATTTTAAGGTTAGAGCAAGAGATTTGTTAATAAGTTGCTCGGGAACAATTGGAAAGATTGTTGAAGTGCCTATGGGAATTAAGGAAGGTGTTATAAATCAAGCGTTGCTCCGAATAAGATTAAATGGAGATGTGATAAATCAGGGTTATTTTTTGCATATTTTTCAATCTGATACCTTTCAAAAAAAAATTATTGACAGTACCCAAGGTGGAGCCATGAAAAATCTTATAGGTATGAACGAGTTTAGAAACGTTCTATTTACTCGCCCACCCCTTGAAGAGCAAAATCAGATAGCATCCATCTTATCCTCTGTGGATGATAAAATAGAAGTATTAACACAGAAGAAATACCATTACCAAACCCTGAAGAAAGGCTTATCCCAACAGTTATTAACAGGACAAATGCGTGTGAAAGTATAACCAATATACAAGGTGATAATATGACATCACAAACACCAGAGTTCTTAAAATCCGAGTTACCAGCCATCCAGTTATTTGAAAAACTCGGCTACCAGTATTTTGATGCCTCTAAACATGATGAACGAGCATCCATTAACGAAGTTATCCTTGAAACTCGCCTAAAAAGTGCCATCAAAAGGATCAATCCCTGGCTTAACGAAAATAATATCAATAATGCCTTCAAAGAAATTACTGCGGTTGCGTCTGCTTCTTTGATGGAGGCGAATGAATTCATCCACAAGCTACTGTCCAGCCAGGAATACACACCAAAACAAATCATAGACGGGAAAGAAACTTACAAGGGCGTGTCCTACATTGACTTTGAAAACATAGAAAACAATGACTTTCTGCTGGTTAATCAAATGAAGTTCAAGGGATTGGAAAATAATTCCATTCCTGATCTTGTCGTTTTTATCAATGGAATGCCTCTATCGGTGATCGAGTGTAAATCTCCCAAACTTCAAGGGGCTGAACAAGAAGCCATTTCAGACCTCAAGTATTATCAGGTCAACAGTGAAAAATTGTTCCGGTATAATCAAATTTGCGTTGCTGCCTACAAAGTGGGTGGCAGATACGGTGCCATTGGTGCCAAAGAAGGACACTATCAGGTTTATCGGTCAGAAGATAACGCAGCGCTTGAATCCCTTCTTGAAAAGGAACCCACAGCCCAAGACATCCTTTTATTCAATCTGTTTGAAAAAGATCGGTTTCTGGACCTGATCAGAAATTTCATAATTTATCATGTGTCAGAAGGGTCCAAGATTAAAATTCTTCCCAGGTATCAGCAGATCCGGGCCACTAATAAAACCATCCACAAACTTCAAACGGATAATGAAGGTGGTGTTGTCTGGCATACCCAGGGCAGTGGAAAATCCATCACAATGGTTTATCTGGCAACAAAATTGAGGCGGGAAGAAAGTGGATTTAAAAATCCCACCATCATAATTCTTACGGATCGAACTGATCTTGATAATCAGATTTCAAGCACGTTTACAAGGTGCGGATTTCAAAATCCAATTCAAGCTACGTCTGTCAGACATCTGAAAAAGCTTCTTGAAGACGATTACGGCAAAACCATCATGACAACCATCCAGAAATTCCAAGAAACAGATGATGATGGCAATATTGTTAAAGTTTCCAATGAACAGATTGAAGTGGTGTCAGAAAAGGAAAATCTCTTTGTCATGGTTGATGAAGCCCACCGGACCCAGTACGGATTTCTGGCAGGTTTCATGCGAAAGGCCTTAAAAAATGCCAAATTTATCGCCTTTACCGGTACGCCCATTGATAATGATGAAAAATCTACCCTTGGTAAATTCTATGGCGGTAAATATCTGGACATCTACAATATCAAACAATCTGTTGCGGATGGTGCAACCCTTCCAATCCTTTATGAAGACGGTATACCAGAACTTTATGTTGAAAAAGAATTGTTGGAAAAACAGTTCAAATATTATTTTGATCAGGAGAGCAAAGAGAAACAGGCCAAGTTAAAGCAGGAAGCCACAAGCCTTAAAAAACAGATGACGGGCAAACAGCGCATTAACCGTATTGCTGAACACATCATCAATCATTACAAAACCAAAATCTACCCGGATGGATTCAAAGGCATGGTCGTCTGCTATAATCGACCTTCGGCTATTGCCTATAAAAAAGCGTTTGATAAATTAAAAGAAGCCGGAAAGCATGGATTTTCGAGCCGGGTTGTGATGAGCTTTTCATTGAAAAAAGATCCACCGGAATATTTTAAATTAGCAACCCCAGACACCGATATAAAGCAGGCAATAGAAGACTTTAAGTTACCCTTTGGCGATGAATTAATCCTCAACAAAGCCGGTAGAAAACAGTTCAATAACGATGCCCTGATGATTGTTTCTGATATGCTTCTGACTGGGTACGATGTGCCGGTGGCCATGGTCATGTACCTAGATAAACCGTTGAAAGCCCATAACCTTCTGCAAGCCATTGCCAGGGTGAATAGAACCCGAGGAGCTAAACCTGCTGGCCTAATCGTGGATTATTGCGGAATTACGGATCATCTTGTCGCTGCAATGGAAATATTTTCAGGAGAATTGGAGCCTGATGATGTGATGGTAAATATCAGTGAAGAAATAACAAAGCTTCGGTTAAGGCACAATCGCCTTGTGGCTTTTTTTCAACACCTGGGTATTGACAGGGGAAAACAAAGACAGGAATATGTTGATAAAGCAGTTCATTATCTTGAACCTATAGACGTCCGGGATAATTTCAAGGAAATCCTGAAAAAGTTTAATAAATCCTTAAATATTGTCCTGCCTGATGAATCAGCCCTTGAATACAAAGATGATTTCAGCCTTTACAGTGAAATTAGACTTGAAGCCAGTAACGCCTACATGGATAAATCTTTAAGAATCTCCAAGGATGAAAGCAAAAAACTTCAAAGTCTCATTGATGAACATCTCCGGGCCAAAGGAATTATCTCCTTACTGGATGAGCCAGTGTCGATCATTGACGTTAAAAAATTTGAGAAAGAAATTAACAAAACAAAAAGCGGTAAATCTAAAGAATTGAAAATTTCTAACCGACTCCGGCATAAAATCAAAGTGGAAATAGATAACAATCCTGATTTTTACGGGCCATTGTCAGACAAACTTGAAGAGCTGATTAAAATGAGAAGGAAAAACCAGATTACCCAGGTTAAACTTTTCAAAGAATTTGATAAAATCCAAGAGAAGATTGTGAATAAAAGCAAAGAAGCCGAAAGTATGGGATTCAGCTCTGACAGAGAATTCGCTGTCTATAAAACCCTTGAATATACCCTGGATGATGCCAAGGGTATTACCGGTCAAATATTTCAGGGCATTGAAGAAGAGCTGTCCATAACAGACTGGCAGGTGAAAGGGGAAGTGAAAAAATCTATGCGGAAGAATATCAAAGATGTTCTTCGTGGTAAGGTGGAATCCAATGATATTCAGTCCATTACAGTTTCCCTTGTGGATCTGATTAAAAGGAATTAAACATGCTGGCGGTAAAATACGGAACCCAGAAAATTCAATTTAATCATGTCATCGACGATGCCTTAAAACATGCCTATATTACCGTTGATTTCTATGATGGGGTAATGCTCAAAAGTCCTTCAATCAGTGAAATAAAGGCCACAGAAGCAGTATATAAGAAAGGCAAATGGATACTCGATAAACTGAAACTGGTCGAGAGAATACCACCAGGAAAAATAGCCACCGGATCAAGACTGTTGTACCTGGGCAGGCGCTATTATGTTGACCTTGTCAAAGATGCCAGCGTTAAAACTGCCACCATCCGATTCAACCATTCCAAATTTTTCATCAAAGTAAATCCAGATCTCGTTGATACTGAATCAGCCATCAAAGAAGCCCTTGAAAAGTTTTCACGGGAAAAATCCATTATTAAAATAACACCACGGATAAAGACATGGAGCCAGACAACAGGATTAACACCGACCAATATAAAATTCCGTAAATTAGCCAAGCGCTGGGGAAGCTGCACCAAAGCCAATGAGGTGATCATCAATTTTGATGCTGTGAAATTGCCCTTTACTTTGATTGATTATATTGTGGTTCATGAACTGGCTCATATCAAGCATAAGCACCATTCAAAGGACTTCTACAAAGGAATAGCCAAGTTTGTTCCTGATTGGAAAGTACTGGATGATAAGCTATGTGGGATGAACCTATAACTTGTAATTATGCAACAAACCAGGTGACTAACAATACAATTTATTGATAAATTTTCAGGGTTGAGAATGGAAACTAAACGCTATATCAACGAAAAAGATATGACATGGCTGGCAAGCGAATCAATATCAGAAGAAGATGAGCCTGACATTGAAGATTATAATGATAGATTTGAGGGGTGGCGTATAGCTCCATACTCGCTTGATACTGTATTGACTGATTACCCTCACATCTGGATTGCAGATGGTCATAAATTGGCAGGATACCAATACTGTTCAGGAGGGAACTCAAATGGATTTGTATTTGTAATCCCTGACTATCAGGAATTGCCACCTCCACCTATTGAAGGTTTAGAATTTGGGTGGCTGGAATCCGGTGAGGTTTCTCTCTCTGAAAAATCGATATTGCCAGAGTGGGCAAGCCCTGATGTCGGTAAATTTCTAAAAGGTGATAAAACATCATTGTCATATCTTGAAGCCTCACATTGTTTACGGGCATTGCATGAGATGGGAGCGAGATGGCATGGCCTTTATTGGTCTACTCATACGCTGATTACATCAGAGAAATTAGCCACGGATGTTTTATCACGACATGAAAAAGGAAGGTATGAGGCTGCTGATTGGAAATGGCCTCAAGGCAAACCCTCTGAATGGCGACCGTGTGTACTTAATGAATGTAATGGCACTGTTGTTGTCGTATTTTATACATTTTCAGAACTCGGTCGGGAAACGGTATATCTTCATCAAGATACATATACTAAAAATTACGAATCCCAGTCAAAAAATACAATTGTTGGCACTGGGGCTGACGGGATTATTTTTTAATCAAATGACCCAAAATAAAAAAAGAGTACCGCAATAAGAGATGTCCCCTATGTCACAGGATTTTTAAAGGGTTTTACCGGTCTTTTAAATAAACTTAAAACTTTGAAAAAGAAAAAATATGGGGACAATGATTTACAAGCTAACCTGGTTTGTAAGTTACACGGCGACGACTGTAATTACTGGCTATTAGCTTGTTTGTAACGAAATTTAACAAGCTCACGTATAGGGGAAAGATGGGGGTATGGGTACTTGTCATATACAATTTCTTTTTCATTGCGTTAGGGCAGAAAACATTCAAAAAATTGGTAGGCCAAATATTGTAGAGGAGCATAATGGTAGAAAAAACAAATGATCAGTGCCAAGATCCTACCCAAAGCTTAACCATCGAGTTACCTTGTCAGATCGTTGAAAGAATTGAGAGGTATGCCAAAAAGAATGGAACGAATGTGGCTGGAGTACTGATTGAGGCCTTGTATAGTTTCTTGAGGAATCAAAAGTGATCTGACAGGCACTCCCTGAAAAAGAATGCCTGCCGGATCAGTAGTTTCAAATGTGCTTTTTTAAAAGGTAGCACCGGTTGCAATAACTTGTGGTATTCTATTGTTATGGAACCATTTTAGAACGAAAAACCATTTTGCAATTCAATTGCCATGTATCTAGAAAGTTGTTTTAATTTCTGCTTGTGTTCAGAGCGATCTTTCTTTAATTTTTTACGATTAATTCTTTTTCTTTCCTTAATCTTAAATTTTCTTTCACATAAAGTCATTTTGCTCTCCTTGTATTTGTGCTGTTTTGAAGAGTCCCCCTTGGACGGGTCAAATCCAGCAACATGAAAATTTTATCTACAAGGAAAGGCTGACTTCGAGTGTCGAGGTGCGACTTTTTGTGTCGCTGTATTCTATTTTGGAAAAAGGAGACATTTGTTTTAGAAAGGATATGTGGATACAAAAACAGCCGGGTTATTTAAATGCCCGGCTGTCAATGATTCTCTGATTTTATAGATCAGGATATAAATTATTTTTTTATTTGATCCCTCCAATCGTCTTTCTGCTCGGGGACTTCTACCCCAATTTTTCTCAACAATTTTCTCAAATGCCCCTTCCACTTTATCAATGGGTCAGCTTTATATAAGTTGTACACCTCCAACAATTTTTCAGGGGTCTGACCTGCTTCAATTTTTTGAATTTCCTGCTCTATTTCATCACTGTCGATCCGAGTACGCTTCCTGATCATCTTGACAGGACCTATCCACATTGAATCAGAGGTAAAGTCACGAAGATCCTCAACCAGCCCTTTAATATCACCTGGGTCCAGCATAGGTTCGATGCTAACAGAGGTCTTGAAACCTTTTGCACAGGCGATTATAAGGGCATCCACGCGGTCCTCATAACTTGGTGCATTTGGCTCCCAGAAGGACAAAATATCATTATTTCTGGCTGATATGGTGAATCTAAACATGATCCGGTTTTTATACTGCGCCAGGCTATCACACAATTTTTCAATTAAATCAGGCCTTGGCTTTGATACGACCAGCATCAAATTACCTGCTGCAAGGAGCTTTTTTAGGGTAGATTCGCATGCATCATAAGTTCCAGGGGTGATATCATGGGTTGATGGGAACATGAGCCTCTTACTGCCCATCCTCCAGCCTTTTTTAATCATTTTTTCGTTCAACTGCTCATTAGGCCAGTTTTCATATACATTCCCATGACGACGTACAGATATTTCTCTGGCATAGCAGTAAAGGCAATTGTTGCTGCATCCCTTTGATATATTGATGCCTTTGTCAGCCCAGTCCTGAACATTGTCTTTTTCCTTTTCAATTTTAGCTTCCACTTTCCTTGTCATTGCCGGGGAATCACTATCGTGCTGATGATAATTTAACTGTGCTTGAACTTCATTTTTAGTGGCATAACAGAATCGGCATCCGTGGGTGCAGGTGTCATTGGTGCCAATATCAAAGCTTTTGACACAGCCACATTCTTTCCGCGGAGGAGTATAGTTGCCAAGTTCCAGTGTTTCCCCAGTTATCTTGCTGATCAGGCCACCATCAACACATCTCGCCGGAGTGATGCCAATTTCTGAAAAATCAATCTTCTGCGCACATGTTTCGATTTTCAACCCATACTGTTCGGCAATATACTGAATCCAGGATGCCAGCTCCCATTTGGTATCATCATCTATGGGCTTCAATCCCATGCTGATTCTGGTCGTTTCCTTCATCTGACGTTCATTTACAAAACTAATGATGCACTTTTCAGTATGCTTATGCAGCTTCTTCACCAAAGTCTCAAAATGCTGTTTATGGTACTCGATATCAATGTCATCAGTAAGGATAATGGGATCATATCTCCAGATAACCTTCTCTTTACCGATCCGCTCTGAAAGCCGGATAAATGTTTCAATCAATTCCTCTTTGAGGGGTAGGTTTTTTTCAATATCCCGGCCATAAGGTGTCAGTGTAAAATGGAAATAATACTTGTATTGGTCAAGCTCATGCAAGCGGTCCAACATCGGCCCCGGATTTTTTGTCCAGAAAACAAAACATCGCACATCATCCGGTGTAAGATATACTTTTTGAATTTTAGAATCCAATTCGGTTTTCACCAATGCAAAACCCTCTTTAACCCGATTAAAAAACCAGTCGCTGTAAAATGCAGGGATATCAGTCCTATAGCTGGCACTGATGATTTTAGCTTTACGTTTAGCCCCTAATCTTTTTTTCATATCTGAAGCAATCTTTTGATATTGTGATGGTGTTTCATCCAGATCCTTTTCACAATCAGAGATTTTAACCCGATAAGTAGGGATAATTTCAAATCCTTTATACAAGGATGTCTTCTCACTATTTTCCAAAGCATGATCAATGACAGAAGGAATGGCTTGCATATCGATGACTGTATCACTGCCCCAGCGAAGATCTATAGATTCTATTTCAGACAATGTGCGGATACCGGGATTTTCAGATAAGTCTTCACCCTTCAACTCTCTATTGATATTTGTAAGACGCTCTTTGGCAATTTGGTGAAAATTTGGATCTTTTTCAATTCCAATAAATTTCCTGCCAAGTAGCATAGAAGCAACACAGGTAGTTCCCGATCCACAGAAAGGATCTAATACAAGATCACCTTGTCGGGAGCCAAGGACAGTAAGATACGCCATAAGTTTGAGGGGTTTCACGCTAGGATGAACATTCTTTCTATCAGATGGCCTGGATTTCATTGGCACATTAAAGCTTTTTTGTCCCAGTTTTCGGTTAACAATATTTCCAGCCGGCAAAGATTCTAACCCAAAATCTTTTTCATACCTTGACGGTTTTGCAACAAACAAATGGGGTAATGTGTATTTTGCCCAGGTATCAAGCGAAAATCTATATGAATTGCCTTCCTTATCCAGATATTTAATCTCATTACAAGGTCCACTTTCAAACCGATCCAAAGCATTGTCTGTTACTATTAAATTTGACATGAACCTTTTCTGGAGTTGGTTTTTCTTGTCGAAATATGGGATTTTACAATCATCCAGAAAAGTAACACCTTTACTGTTAGAGATTGCTTGATCAACATAAGATTTTTTGCCCAGAGGTTTCATGGCAACCAAAATTGCTTCTACAGCGGGTCTGGGTTGGAATCCTGAATACCCACCTTTTAGTTCTTTGCCAAGTTGGCTGCTTGGTTCAATGATATTATATTCAATTCTTGAACCATCACAAAAATTTTCTTTCCCTCCCAAATCCCTCGCAAGCTTAAACTTTACTCTTTCTTGAGTTCTGGTCTCGACTATTTTAGATTTTACCCCCAATTTTTTGTCAATGGCAGTACCGATTTTATTTGCGTGTGGGAAACCCGTTGTAAATGTCCAATATAAAGATGTAAATTTCATATTGAATCCAGCATCACCCAAATTTAGAATCATCCTACTCAAAACATCCTGCCGGGCTGAAGACATGACAAAAGCAAAACCTCCTGGTTTCAATACACGAAGGCATTCTTTCCATACTTCAGGGTTCGGAACTTTTTTGTCCCAGTCTAATCCATAATAAGACAGGCCATAAGGTGGGTCCGTAATCATTAAGTCAATGCAATTAGATGGGATTTTCTTTAATTTGTTTAGACAATCCCCCTTAATCAATTTTCCTTTTTTTATTTCTTTAATATTCAATTGTCACTCCTTATAATTAATGGTTTTGCGAGCCAGCCATCCGAAATGAATGGCCAGCTGCAACCGGTTTAGGGGTTTCTAAAAATCTGTTTCATCTGATACTAATTCTGTCTCAACCAATGTATGAGACTCATTATTCTTGGCCTCTTTTTCATATGAATTAATAGTTTCAGGGAGTTGAGGGGTTACAGGTAAAGTTTCCCTAACATCTTGCATTCTTTTTTCATTAACATCCATTCCGGCTGGATTTTGATTATTTTCCGGCACCTCGGGATTCAGATTTGAAATGTCGATGAACCGATTCCCGGAATGTCCTTTTTCAACCTGAACTCCTTTTTCCCGCAAGAATGCAGATACCCTACCAAGCTTACGTGACAACTGGTTCGGCAGTTTTGGCCAGTTTGGATATTTGTTTTTCTTCTGGTTGATGCAATCCTCAAGTTTATCCAGGAGTTCCGAAGCGGTTCCATGCCAAGAGTCGCTATCGGCCATTAATTTGAGAATGGCTATGGCTACTGGCTCTGCATCAATTGTGTCATCCACCGTATTTGCCCGTGAATTCTGTAAAGTTTCAAGGAAAAGACCTTTGTTCCAGGGAAGCTGTTCTTCCGCTGCAATGATCCACTTGGCAAAATCTGCCATCCTGGGAAGCTTTTCTTCATCAACTTGGTCATAATTTTTAAGTGCTGCGGAAACTGCATTGCAAAGTGCGCCAAAAATAAGGGGTCGGTCCTTTTTCCATGATTCTTTCAGTTCTTTGACGGTTTTACGTTCTTCCGGTTTGATAAAATTAAGCTTTACAATCACAGACCTGTCCAGAAGATCCTGGCGTGTCGGGATAAAGCTAATGGTGTTGATGATAGTGGGCCGTTTACACGTAAGCTGGGTCTCCTCTGTTGTGGTATAAAGTGTTCTGGTTGTAAAACCTGCTCCCGTAGCAAGCTTGCAGATGTTGTCAGATTGCTTATCAGTGATTTTAGAAATGTTGTCATAACAAAGGATAAAATCATTGCTTGCTGCGATCATGAGATTTTTCATCGATTTTGACAGGTTCCGCAGTGGCACGGTTGAGTCATCCAGCAGATCCTTAATGAATTCTGTTGTCGTGCTTTTTGCAGAACCTTGTTCGCCGATCAGGAAAAGTGGAGGATAACCACCTTCCGTATTCATGCACGACAGCAGCCAGGATGCAAAAAGAATGAAATCTTCCTCGGCTTTAAATGGGATATATTTCATCAGCAGCCGCAAGTCTTTGGCCAACCCTTTGATGTCTGGTGCTCCGATCGCCCTTTGAATTTTAGAACGGACAAATTTTACCGGCGGATTGGTAATGACCCGGTAATTATCACCAGTAATCTCTACGACTTCAAATTTGGTATTACCAAGATCAATGTATACAACATTTTCCAACTTCGCGAACCGGTAATAAACAGGTTTGACTGGAGCATATAATGTTGCATGCATGTCTAAATTGTCAATAATCTCATGAACTATCCCTTTAGAAGGGAAAAATTCATTGAGGGAATAGTGCAGATGGTTTAAAAGCTTAACAAATTCCGAGCCTCGAAGAGGATATGTTACCCCCATAAAGGTCAGAAAAGTTTCCTCTTCCTCTGTTTTGAAGATTTCAAATTTTTTGAAATCTAATGGTGCTTGAAAAAAATCTTCTGGTAAGGTATTCATAAAGTCAGTCTCCTTGTTTGTGCTGTTTGAAAAGATCCCCTTGAATCTGCTCAATTCCAGCAACGTAAAAATTATCTACAAGGAGAGGTAGATTTTAGGTGTCGCGGTACGACAAAATGTGTCGCAACTGATAAATTTCAATAAAATTAGATAGATAGAAAATATTAAAAAATTTAATATTTTCTGGAATGTTTGAAAATAGTTTTATATAATTCACCGTCCAATCATCCAGCACCGTCCAAATGATTATGAATTTGATAATCCAGCCAAAAACATATTTGTCGTTAATTAGAAGGCCTCATTTTTAAAATGTCTAAAAAAATTAAAAAAGTTTTGAGAAAATCATCGTCCAAATCGTCCACCGTCCAAAATTAATTAATATCGGCCTTGGAATCTGTGAAGGTAAAAAAATATTTCTGTGTGAGAGTCTGTGTGAGAAAAACATTCCAAAATGTGCTAAACAAGACAAAATTGGAAAAAATCTGGAAAATGAAAACCCCTTTGAATAAAGGGGTTTCAGTGTTTATGAGGGTTTTAGGAAACTCGGAGGTTTTCACTCGTAATGAGCAGGTCTACGGTTCGAATCCGTACATTGGCTCCACCCTAATCCCATATGAATAATTATTTTTCACATTTGGAACCAGGTTTTCCACCCTGAAGAAGTTCTCTTATTATTTTGAGATCTTATTACAGA
>JABIYQ010000407.1 GCA_018702715.1 Desulfobacula sp.
AATAAACATTCGGAGGAATATTATGGCTGAGAAATTATTTCTTGAAGTCGTTACGCCGCAAAAAGCAATTGTCAGTGAAGAAGTTGAAATTGTGGTTGCTCCGGGTTCAGAAGGTGAGTTTGGTGTACTTAAAGGGCATACCACATTCCTTACATCTTTGAAGATTGGAACGCTTCGGTATAAAGATACCAGTGGAAAGGAAAGATATCTTTTCATAAACGGTGGATTTGCAGAAGTTTTGCCGGACAAGGTGACCATTTTGGCTGAGTCTGCTGAGCGAAGACGGGATATTGATGTTGAAAGAGCAACAAAGGCTAAAGAAAGGGCTGAAAAACGCCTTGCTGAAAAGCGTGAGAATACTGATCTGACGAGGGCTGAAGTCGCTTTGAAAAGAGCTATGCACAGGCTTAATATTAAATAGATACTTAGGAAAAGTTTAGTTTGAGTTTAACAAAATTACAATAGAAGAATCAAAGTGGTAAATAAAAATGGGGGTGCTTTAGTCGGTATGAAGCGTCCCCATTTTGTATTGACGATCCAATATTCTTTAGGAAACAGGATGTACTATGGATCAAAAAGCAAATTACTTGAACAAAATTCTTTGCAATTTTCGTTCAATTTATTATGTTTTCGATCCAAAAGGGGATGAAAATGGGGTATAATGATGTTGGTGTTGTTATTCTTGCGGCAGGTAAGGGAACCCGGATGAAGTCAGATATTGCCAAAGTGCTTCACAAGGTTGGTGGACAATGTATGGTTGTCCATGTAATTGAATGTGCAAGAAAAATTTCCCGGGACAATGTGCATGTTGTTATAGGGCATCAGGCCAAAAAAGTGAAAAGAGAGATTAATAAGTTTTTTAAAGTAGAGTTTGCTATTCAAGAGCAGCTTTTAGGGACGGGTGATGCTGTTAAGGCTGCCATCCCGGGCTTGAAATCTAATATTAAAGATGTTGTGGTATTATGTGGAGACGTCCCCTTGATCAAGGAGAGTACATTAAAAAATATGGTGGAAAAGCATAAGAAACAACAGGCCAAATTATCCGTTCTTGCAATTGATTTAGAGAATCCCACAGGTTATGGACGTATTGTTCAAGATGGACTAAACCATATGGTCTGCATTAAAGAAGAGGCAGATGCCAATGAAAATGAAAAAGAAATCAAAAAAGTAAATACCGGGATCTATTGTTTTGATAGGAAATTTCTCATATCTGCTGTGGATGAAATAAGACCAGACAACAGCCAGGCAGAATATTATTTAACGGATACTGTTGAAATAGCAAAGAAAAGACAAGAGAAAATAGTGGTTATCACTATGGATGATCCCGGGCAAGTCATTGGCGTGAATACCCTTGAAGAGCTTGAAAAAGCTGAATATCTGATCAAGCAGCGTGGCAAATGAATTGCCTTGACTTTATGAAATATTTTGAATTATACTGAACACTAATTAGCTTTGTGAGATTATGGAAATGGATAACGAACGCATTAAAAATAAGTTTGATGATATTGGTGATAAAATTGATTTTATGATTGAATTTTGCCAGGAACTACAACAAGAAAATAAGAAATTGGTGTTAAAAATCAGGAATCTTGAATCAGACCTTGATACGAAAAGTGAAGCTGAAAAGCAATTTTCAGGGCAAGATGCATTGATTCAATCTAAAATTGACGGACTTTTGAAAAAATTAAATTATTTTTCAAACAGTTCACCGGGCGAGCATTTATCAAACTTATGACCGAAATTATGTCGGAAAAGGGCTTTCATTGGATGAAATTGTTGTAATTGATCTTTTTGGAGAAGAGTTTAGATTTCAACCTGATAGTCAGGTTGAAAATTCGGAACAAATTGTACAATATTTAAAAAATTACATAAAAGATGCAGAAGGATCGTTTCAAAACAAAACCTTAGGGAAGAATAAAATTGCAATACTGCTGTTGGCAGCCATGAATCTGTCAAAAGATTTTCATGAACTTAAGGTGCAACAATCTGAGCTCGAAAAAGAGATGGATAAAAAAATTTCATTTTTGATTAAAAAAATTGATAAAGGAATTGAATGACCAAAGAGGCATCCATTGTTATAAATTTTTACCCCTGCAATGTGCGTGATTGTGTGACAGTCTTTGTCCTAACGCATAGTAAAAAGGGAGTCCACACTTTTACTGGTGTGCTAAGTTCCGGAAGGTCACGGAAAAGCCTAAAGGTATAATTGGACAACCCACCTTTTGAACCTTTGGTTCAAAGCCTTAACAAGCAACACGGCAGTTTGTGGGGGTAATTGTAACAATTAATAAGTCTTTTAATCCTAATCCTTCCCAACATTTTTACCCCGTTTCATATTTTTACAATCGCTTTTTCATAATTATATACCTTTATAAAAGAAGGAATAAAATTAGATAATTACAACATGTTGTGTTGAGGTAAATATAATTTAGGAGAATTTTTTAATGGAATATACGGTTGTACTCTCATCTATTGCAGTAGTTTTGTTGGTGTTGGGAGTCATTGCCTTCTTTGTCTTTAGAAAAAAAACAATTCAGGAAAGTCTGAATATTGAAGAAGAGCAAAAACATATAATTGAAGAAGCTAAACGAAAAGCCGGTAACCTTTTAAAAGAAGCCAGATTGGAAGCTAAGTCCAGGCTTTTAGAAATGAAGAGTGATTTTGATTCTGAGACTGAAGAAACCCGTTCTGAATTAAAAAAAGAAGAACGAAGACTTTCCAAAAAGACTGAGAAACTTGATAAACAGGAAGATCAATTATCAAAACGGGAATTAAATTTCCAAAAAAATGAGATTGAACTTCAGAGAAAACTTGATTCAGCGACTAGTATGGAGCAAAAATACAAAGTCGTGTTGGATCAGACTAAAAAAGAACTTGAAAAAGTATCAGGGCTCACACTTGAGGAGGCAAAGGATCTTTTGCTTAAGGCCATGGAAGAAGAAGCCAAGCATGAAGGAGCCAAGCTGATAAAAAAAATTACAAGTGAAGCAAGAGAGAATGCAGATAAAGAAGCAAAAAAGATCATTTCAACTGCCATTCAAAGGTATGCCGGTGATTATGTAGCAGAGCGAACAGTTTCAGTTGTTCATCTTCCGGGAGATGAAATGAAAGGCAGGATTATCGGTCGTGAAGGAAGAAATATAAGGGCACTTGAGGCTGCTACAGGTATTGATCTTATAATTGATGATACGCCTGAAGCTGTAATATTATCAGGATTTAATCCTGTTAGAAGAGAAGTTGCCAGGATCGCTCTTGAAAAATTGATAGCTGATGGAAGAATCCATCCAGCACGTATTGAAGATGTTGTTGAACGGGCAACGCAAGAAGTGGATCTTGTGATTAAGGAAGCCGGCGAACAGGCAGCCTTTGATTTGGGCGTCCATGGTATTGATTCTGAATTAATAAAAGTGATTGGTAAACTTAAGTTTAGAACAAGTTATGCTCAGAATGTATTGCAGCATTCTGTTGAAGTTGCATTTTTGTCGGGAGCTATTGCGGCTGAGCTGGGGCTGGATGTTAAATTGTCCAAACGTATGGGATTGTTACATGATATTGGAAAAGCTGTTGACCATGAAGTTGATGGTGCCCATGCCATCATCGGTGCTAAGCTTGCCAAAAAATATGGCGAAAATGATGGAGTGGTCAATGCCATTGCAGCCCATCATGAAGATCAGATGCCGCAATCAGTATATGATTACATTGTCCAGGCAGCTGATGCTTTGTCTGGTGCACGACCAGGGGCAAGAAAAGAGAGCCTGGAAAATTATGTAAAAAGATTAGAAGATTTGGAAAATATTGCAAATTCTTTTGATGGGGTTGTTAATACTTATGCAATCCAGGCAGGCCGTGAAATAAGAGTCATTACCGAGAGTGAAAAGATTTCAGATGAAAGCGCAATGCTTCTTTCCAGAGATATTGCCCGTCAGATAGAAGAGAATCTAACATTTCCGGGTCAGGTAAAGGTTGTTGTGATTAGAGAAACAAGGGCAGTAGAATATACTAAGAAATAAAGGGTAATAAAATATGAGCGTCTTATCGGTATTAAAAGAACGTGGATTTGTAGAAGACCTCACCCACACTCAAGAATTAGAAGATTATTTAGTTAATAACCAAGCAACTTGTTATATCGGATTTGACCCTACTGCATCAAGTCTTCATGTGGGAAGTCTTGTCTGTATAATGGCTTTGGCCCACATGCAAAGACATGGGCACAGACCCATAGCATTGGTTGGCGGTGGGACCGGTTTAATTGGAGATCCATCAGGGAAAACTGAACTTCGTAAAATTATTACCCAGGAAGAGATCGATGAAAATAAAACCGGCCTTCGGAATCAATTGTCCAGATTTCTTGATTTTTCCGAGGATAAAGCCTTGTTGCTGGATAATGCTTCATGGTTAATAAAACTTGAATATATCCCATTTTTAAGAGATATTGGCAGACATTTCAGTGTCAACCGAATGGTAAAGGCGGAAAGCTATAAAGCTCGTATGGACTCTGAAGATGGGCTTACCTTTATTGAATTTAATTACATGCTGCTTCAGGCATTTGATTTTATGCAGCTTGCCAAGTCATATGATTGTTTTTTGCAGATGGGCGGATCAGATCAATGGGGAAATATTGTTGCCGGAATTGATTTGACTCGCAGAACACTTGGGAAACAAGCCTTTGGGATTACCTTTCCTTTGATTACCACGGCAAGCGGTATAAAAATGGGGAAAACACATAAAGGGGCTGTATGGCTTGATGCCCAAAGATTTTCTCCTTATGAATATTACCAATTCTGGGTAAATGCTGACGATGCAGATGTTGCAAGATTCCTTGCTTTGTTTACATTTTTGCCAATGGAAGAAATTGATCAGGTAAACCATCTTAAAGGGGTTGATCTGAATAAAGCCAAGGCAGTTTTAGCCTATGAAGCTACCAAGATTTGTCATGGAGAAGATGAGGCAATCAAAGCTTTTAAGGCATCAGTATCCATGTTTGGGAGCATTGATGTACCCACTGGCCTTCTAATTTCCAGCAGTATTTCAAGAGGGACTCATTTATCGGCTAATGAGAAGTCAGTTCCGTCTTCATCCTATAATAAAGATGATGTTGTAGACAAGATTTCCATAATTGATTTATTCATGGATGCAGGTTTGTGTAAATCAAAATCAGATGCCAGAAGACTTGTCCAGCAGGGTGGGGCTTATATTAATGGAAATAGGGTAGCTTCCTTTGATCAGATTATTGCCGCCGATGATATTAAAAAAAATGAAATTTTGTTAAGAGCCGGCAAAAAAAAGTATCATAAAATTATTTTGAAGTAGATGTAAAAAATAATTGACAAAAAAAAACACTGCATGTATATTGTTCTGGTTTTGTCAGTCACATAAAGTGTGATTAAAAACAGCGGGTTTGGTCTTTGAAAATTGGTCAGTGAGAAATTGAAGAGTTAAGTCTTAAACAAGACTTTAAAGAGTTTAGTAAGAAAAAGGATTATAACTGGAGAGTTTGATCCTGGCTCAGAATGAACGCTGTCTGCATGGATTAGGCATGCAAGTCGAACGAAAGCTTTTTTAACAATCCTTCGGGTGCGTTATTTAAGTGAAAGTGGCGAAAGGG
>JABIYQ010000221.1 GCA_018702715.1 Desulfobacula sp.
ATATAGACATAAATTACCCTTTCTTTATTGAAAAATCATTATTTCATTATTTATAAACATTTGAATATATCAAACCTGCAATTAAAGGGTCAACAGCTTTTTAACATGGTTCCAAAATCCAGAAATCTATTGACATTTTTAGAATTGCCTGTTAGGTTTGCCGGGTTAATTTTATGGGCCGTTAGCTCAACTGGTAGAGCAACTGACTCTTAATCAGTAGGTCCCGGGTTCGACTCCCTGACGGCCCACCATAAAAGACAAGGCTGATTCAACCCTGGCAGGTTGTTTCAGCTTTTTTCTTTTTGAACCATATTTAAGCATATTCTGGCATATTTAATCCGATTTACAACAATGTGTTGTAACTTTTGTTGTAACTTTTAAAAAGATTATGAATGAACCAACAAATATTCCAATAAAATGAACTTTAACATTGTGACTTGTCCCCCAAGACCAGACTGATCAATCCGTGGATCAGAAGATGTGACTACAGCAAGCAGTTTAGTTCTAACGCCATTTTGTGTATCATCATCAGAATTCAATATTTTTTTTAAGTTTTCCCTGCGTTTTTCAGCATTAAAAAACACAGCATGATCATTCACAATATCTGTAAACTCAAGTCCCAATCCAAGCTCGCTTAACCATATTGCAGATTGATCCGTACGCAATTCTCCTGATGCCAATTGAACATCCAGCAGCCAGTTATCAAGATCCGAGGGTGCTTCTCCTTCATGGTAAAGCAGGAATTTTTTATCTGGTTTTTCTCTAAGAATTCGATGTTTAATCTTAAATTCGTTATTTTTCAGCTCGATTTTTTCAATATCAGGAAACGCAAGTCTTTCATAATCTTCCCGCAGTTCTTTTTTAGCGTCATACCAGAAGATGATCCTGTGTTTTTTAAAAAGTCTGATTAGAGCGGTTGATATGTTATCATTCATAGATAGGTATATTCTCCGGATAAGCCATAAAACTTGCCTGATATGCCTTGGCCAGCTTTTTATGTCATTATTTTCCAATACCCGCTTTTTTTTGATCCGACCCTGAATAACAGGCCTGCATCTTTTAATTTTTGAATATTTCTCATTATGGTTGAACGACCCTTATTCAGCTCCTCGGTTAACGCTTCATAAGACACTTTCGGGTCTGTTCTGATCAATTCTAAAATATGAACCTGTAAATCTGTTAAAGGTTCATGTTTTCGGGTCAAATGAACCTTTAAATCCACATATTCAGGTTGTTCAGCCTTTTTTAAAGGTTCATCCAATCTCGGATTTCGGTGAACAATCACTTTAAAGGTGCATCCATCCCGATCATCAATAAAATCAATATCAGGCCATTCTTCCAGAGATCTTCTGATTCCAGAACCCAGTCCCCGGTATGGAAGCAGCTTTTTAGCCACAAATGATGCCAGAATCGGATTACGGATATTTGAGTTGCCGGCTGTAATTTTTTCTATGGTAAGGTTGTTTGGCAAATGACCAGGGCTGATGATCTCGATTCTGTCTTCAAAGATAAAGATACGAATAACCGCGCTGATAAAGTAATCTCTGTGGATCAACGCATTCACCAGCAATTCTTCAAAAACAATTTGCGGAATTTCAGGCATACCCGGTGCATTTATACTTTGACCAGCCTGAATTTTTTTAAGATTCCGCATGATAAAGGCCAGAGCTTCATTGTAAATTTTCTTCAGAGGACCGCAGAAATCTTCACTGTCAAGGTATTTGGAAACTGAAATATCATTGCCTGGATACGAAACAGCCTTTACCATAAACTCCGGCTTGATCCACTCTGGATTTTCTGAAAACAAAAGAACGCCTGCCAGATTCAAAAATCCGTTTTCACATGCCAGATTCATGTTTTGAAGCAGCTTTAAAAATTCATCAGGACTTTCCGGCAAATCAATTTTGTAAATATCCCTTAAAAAATCTCTGAACCTCAAACGGTCAATTCTATCAATCCCCGCCTTTGTCGGAATCTCATCCCCATGAAGAAGATCCACACTCTGAAACAGTCTTCTAAGCTCTTCCTTGGAATTCACCCGGCGTTTATCTGAACCGGTCTTCAGCCAGATCACCCCATTCCGGTCAAAATAAGGTTTATCAATTCCTTTTGGAACAGTTAAAACAATGACAATCTTTTCCTCTCCCACCACCACATTTTTGGTCTGTACCAAAAGAGGACTTCTCGCATGCTGACTTGCGGCATTGCTGATGAGTTGGTTGACCCGGCTCACGTCTTTTCTGCTTAACCCGGGAAGCGAACCATCATCTGCCACGCCAATATAGATAAGCCCGCCATCACTGTTGGCAAAGGCCGCCATTTCAGCAGCCAGGGAATCTGGATTGCGGACATCAGCCTTGAATTGGGTTTGACTGTCTTCGCCATGAGCGAGTTGTTTTTTCAAATTTTCCATAGGTTTTCTAACTAAGTCCTGTAATTTTTTTCAATGCCCTGCCGAATTTAGGATAGTTTACTTTTACCCCGTCATCAAGATCAATCTCAATTTGTTGGGTTGTTGTTTGCCGGGATCATACTTCTCGCCATCATCAAAGGACTTTGCCCAGTCTATATAGGGTTGTTTTGGTCGGATGGTTATTGCTGTTCTGTTAATGGTTTTCATCTTTATATCTCGCCTCGTTCTTTCTGGCTTTCTTCTGAATGAGGCATGCTTAATGGAATATCAGGAAATCCTGCAAGCATTATCATATCAGCTTGATAATTCACAAAACCTTCAAAAATATATTCATTCCAAAAGTGTTTATTTTTTCCATATTTCATAAAAAATTCATAAGCTTTGATTTTGTCTTTTCCCCCTGCTGCTTTCAAATTCCGATCAAAGAATGCTTCCCAATCATCCCGTTTTGCTGAAGATCCCAGATTGCCATTTAGGTCAATAAGAATATATGGGGTTGTGAATACTAAAGAATATTCATAATTCAGATCTGAAAATGGCTCTGGCATCACCCGGGCATACCAGATCTCATCTCTTTTCCCCTGATAACCGGTTGGTACAATACCTTTTATTTCTTTCCCGGTAACCAATTCCTCTAAAATTACATATCGATTCAAGTGCCCCTTATGGACATAGATTCCCATCCTGGAGTACTGCATACACTCAATAATTTTAATCAACCCAGGGTCTGCTGTTAGATTTTTCAATAGATCAAGAATGACTGTTCCAAACGATTCTTTTTTAATTCCAACACAAAGGTCAAAAAATCCCCAGCATGTAAAATAGGATTGTGTAATTGGACTCTTTGGCGGGAATGAAGGCAAATAAATATCATCAGCCTTGAAAAGAGTATTTGTCAGTTTTGATAACGCAGGCAAATCGGATAATTGTTCTACAAGGACTGAAACCTTGTTTTGTGCATAGATATAAACCGCATGGAGAGGATCATACTTTGATAACTCGTCTCCTGATACTACTCCCTTGTCCAAATCCTGTGCATATGCTTTTGCTTCTTTGATTTCTGAAAAATTTATTATTTTTTGATTCTTAGCTTTTTTTAACCCGTCGATCACTTTTTTTGATATTGGTCCCATTATCAATTCCCGTTGTTTATCTGATAAGTCCCATCCAATCGCTTCCACATTTCCTCTTGCTTTTTATCCAATACCTCAACTGCCTGATCATATTCATTCTGTGTTATTTTACCAATTTTTAATTTTGAATGAATCAAAAACAATTCATTGTCATACCATTTATCAGGATCAAAATTATAAGTCATATCAATTAAACCCAGTTTATCTTAAAAAGGTGTGAACACTTCTTTCCCATCCCTGGCATCAAAAAGGATCTGAGAAACTTTACTGATATCCTCAGCTTTATTAGTCCCATTAATGACAATAGCTTTATTTTCTTTAGAATTAATTTCTGAGTTGAAATTCCAATTTTCAATACAAGCCCGAATTACTGCCCGCTTCTCTTCAGATAGATACATGAAGTCTCCTTTTTTCAGATTATAACGACTATGGAATTGAGTTTATTATTGGTATATTGCACTTGGGAGGGAAGAATTCAAGGATTATTGAATGTTATATTGAAATGGTTTGAGACGTAATGGGAAATAAAGTTTCTATGTGTGGAAAATTTGAAAAATAATTTCAAAATTCAAGATTTACCCTGATTTACAAAGATACTTTTCCACGATATATAAATGATGGAAAAAGATTGAATTCCTTGACGGGCAGGTCTTCAGAAAATTATTTTATGCCCGATTAAGAATGGAACCTTGAATATTTTCTCCAGGGCCTTGAATTTGCAGATGGCCGCTTAAAATATTCTGGAGACTATATTTCTGGTCGTCAAATGAAAACAATAATCACTTATGAATTTGGCGGCCGGGTGGTTTTGAATACCAGGAGCAGAGGTAAAGCCGCTGACCGGTGAACTACGGGAACTGTGGATCCGGACAATGCAGAAAACCAAACTTCAACACAGAAGGATGTATGATACCCGACATACTTTTGCATCGTGGGCTCTTGCTGCTGGAGAATCACCGGAATGGGTAGCACGGACATTGGGTCATGTGAATACTTCAATGGTCTATAAGACGTATGGAAGATACATTCCCAACCTTAAGAGAAAGGATGGGAGTTCCTTTGAAAAACAATTTACAAGGCCGATCATTGAAGGTAATTTACGACAGGCACAATTTTAGGCACAATTTTCATTTTTTATCTGTAAATCACTGATTTAACTGGATGAAAAATGGTGGAGGCGGCGGGAGTTGAACCCGCGTCCGAAAACGATCACCCCAGGCTTCTACATACTTATCTCAAAATTTAAAATTAATTGCAAAGTCTCCTTTGAGATGGATACGAAACAATATAGTCTGAAAAGTTTAACCTTTAAGGTTCAGACAACCTTAAAAGGCGGTCTTGCAAAGTCGACGTCC
>JABIYQ010000234.1 GCA_018702715.1 Desulfobacula sp.
AATTGGATTTATAATCAATAATATACCATTTACCCTTATGTTGTACGATAAGATCGATAAATCCCTTTATAAACCCTTTAAAGGATTGAGCAGTCATTTTAGAAATCTTTTTTACATACCCTGATGTTTCAAATTTTAAATCTGATTGTTCAAAAGCTTTTTTTACAGATGACATCTGAAAAGACCGAGCATGGAAAGTAAACGCAAGCTCGTTGAAGCGCTGATCAGGCCCGATGTCTTTTAGGGAAAAACCTGATGCTGAGTCTGAAAGCCTCGTCTCAAGCACCTCTTTTACTGATTTATCAGCCATTTGAATCATCTCTTGACCCGAAAAACCGAATGTATCAAACTTTGATTGAACTATTTTAAAAATTTTTTCAGAACCCTTTTCAGAATCCATAGTAAAATCAATTGTTTCAAAAATAGAATGAAATAAATCTCCTGCTCCCGCACCTTTGGGGAACCGGGCAAGGGATATAATATCTTTGGTCCCATGGTCATGAGGCTTCTCTTTTTCAGGCAAGGTTTCCGGATTTTGGGACTGGACAATAGCTGAAAAGCTTGACATTTTCCAAAAAACTTTTAAATCCCGGGAAATCATTTTGGCAGATAAGACAAAATCTGACGAATCTGTCCTGTCAATAAACCTTTTAGATAATTCACCGGAATATGGCTGCACAAAGATGCTTTTATCTGCTCGGGATATAAGCTGTTTTAGATCCTTGATCATTAATTGATCATCTTTACAGCCCTCAGGATGCAGCAGGGCGCCAAGAGCTGAGGTGTCAACGGATTTAAATCCGCCCCAGATGATCCTGCACATGGCGGATGCCCGTGTTAAAGCAACATATAATAACCTTCTTTGTTCTGCCATGTCTTCTTTCTCATAATGTGATCGGGAATTTTCCAGATCCTTTGATCCCAAATCAAGCGTCAGTCTATAATTTTTTTCTGGATCATGGAAAAGAATATTTTTTTCTAAAGACTTTCGCGGCCCTTCCCAGAGGTATGGCAGATAAACAATCGGATACTCAAGCCCTTTGCTTTTATGAATGGTGACAATCGCCACAGCCTTTTTATCGCTTTCCAACCTTAGCTCATCTGCAAATTCGTCCCGAAGCTCCTTGAACATTTGCCGGTCATACCATTTCAATAAATAATAAGGTGATAGCTGTTGTTTGAGACAGGCTTGCGAAATCAATTCAATCAAATGATAAAAATTGGTCATACTCCTTTCGTCAAGACTCAAATTCCATTTTAAAAATGCTTCATCAGAATGAAGCAGGGACATGGCCATGGAGACAAACCCTTTGGTTTCCCAAGTTTTCTTATATTCACTGAACCGATCCTGCCACTTGAAAAAAAGTTCTTCTTTTTCATCAAGGCCGACTATCTTTTCCGATGAAAAACCAAACACGGATGTACACAGAGCTGCATAAATATAGCCCTTATTATCAGGATTATTAACAGCCCATAAAATATCATGCAGGTCAATGGCCTGCCCAGAATCAAAAACAGATCCTGTTTTTGAAAGATAAGAAGGAATATTAAGACCGGATAAAAATTGTTGTATCTGTTCTGCCTGCTTGTTTGTCCTGACAAGCACTGCAATATCCTCAGGGCTGATATTTTGAGGACTCTTATTATTTTTGTTAATCAATTGTTTGTCTGATTGCAATAGTGATAAAATATCTGTTGCACAGGCTTTTGGAATAATCCCGGTAGCAGTTTCTTTGCTGATAAAACCCTGTCTGTCAAGAGCCTGGCCTGCTCTCTGGATAAAACAAAACTGCAATGGCGGAACAACCTCTTTATTGAAAATCAGGGAATTATTTGCTGCTTTTGGAGTTTTAACTTTGGAAAACTCAATGGTGTTGTAAAGAAACGGATTAGTGGTGTCTGAAAAAACTCCATTAATCCCTTTAACAAGCAAAGGAGCTGACCTATAATTTTTTTCAAGTGTAAATTTTTGCTCACTGTCTTTAGAAGCTTTTAAATAAGCAAAAATATCTCCACCCCTGAAAGCATAAATAGCCTGTTTGGGATCGCCAATCATAAAAAACGGCGTGCCCTGTGAGGAAAATAGCTTTGAAAAAATATCATACTGCTTGGGATCTGTATCCTGGAACTCATCAATCAGGCAGGCTTTATAGGTTTTTCTCACTGCCTTTTGAAGATAAAGCGCATTATTTTTTTCAATGGGTTTTTCAAGTGCTTTTGCAAGGTCGTTGACAAGATCATCAAAAAAACAGATACCCTGGGCTTTTTTCATTTTTTCCAGCTCTTTGTTGAAAAAAGCTAAAAATTTAATTTTAAGACTGATAAGATTATTTTCAAACTGGTGATAAAAAGAATGCAAAAGCTCGCATAAATCAAAAAATTCATGCAAAGGCGGTGTTTGTCCAGATTTTGTTTTCAGGTCAATCCTTGTTTGAGAAAACTTATAAAGTGCGTCTCCATCTTCTGTCATTTTAAAAAATGTGTTCATGCCTTGTTCATCAATTTTCCGGCACGAATCTTTAAGCCAGGCTGGAACATTTTTTTTTGTATAACTTCTTTTTTCGATTCCTTTGTGATTTTGGATCAACTCTATTATTTCTTTATCCCTTGTCAAAAGGATATCATGGATTTTCTTTAAGGTTTCCCTGTATGGATCAAAAATATTTTCAAAACCTGCTGCACTTGGTCTGCATAACAGGTCTGATCTTGAAACAAATGGTCCAAAGGATACAGCAAAACTTTCCGGTGTGATCTTTTGCCGACTCAAATAAGATAAAAACAGAGTGTCCAGATGGTTAACATGGCTCATAAAAAAATCAAAACTCACCTGTCTTAAAAATAACGATCTGTCCGGCATAAGCTCAATATCAAAAAGAGAATGGCTTTCAAAGGCATTCTCTTTTAATATTTTGAGACAAAAAGAGTGGATCGTCATAATTGATGTCTGGTCAAAACAGGTTAATGCGAGTTGCAGTCTCTGACATATCTGAGGTAAATTTTCATGGTCTTTAAAAAAATTTGCCAGATCATCCTCTGTGTCATTGGATTGTTCTAAAAGATTTACAAGCGTATTAAAAAGGCGTGTCCGGATTCTCAACTTGAGTTCTGCTGCTGCAGCTTCGGTAAAGGTTACAACCAGGATTGATTCAACAGGATACCCATTGGCCACAAGCCTGCAGTAAAGCGTTGTAATGGTATATGTTTTACCGGTCCCGGCGCTGGCTTCAATAAGTGTGGTTTTCTCAAGATTTATATGGAAAGGATCCAAAGGTTTCATGATGTTATTTTTAAATTTTCCAGCAAGGGTTTATACACGGTTATGGAATTTTGTACAAAACCCGAGGAAACCAGGGCATCAACACTTTCAAAAGGGTCATTATTCTCAACACAATTTGATACATATCGGTCTTGTTTTTCCCCTGAATTAAAATAACCGCCATACCAGCTGGCTTTTGATTTGTTCATGGCTTTAAAAATTAAATCCTTATCAAGTTTTAACGGGTCCAGCTCACCATTTCCCCTTGATAGGGCCTGTAAAAATTGCCAGGATGTTTCGCAGAAAAAATAAAAAGGCTGATTTTTTCCTTTCTCATAAATTTGAGTCAACTCTTTGAAATATTTAAAAGCATTTGATTCCAACCTGGGAAATGAAAAGGTTACAATAGGCTTTTTCCCTTTGGGGTCCCGCCCTATGAGAATCGTTTTTTTAGGATAATTTAAAGGAGCACAGGCATTTAAAAACAGATGCTTTATCCATCCTGAAAGCAATCTTGCGCTATTGAGTTTTCCAAAACTTAAGAAATATGCTCCATCTTCCCTTATATCTGAAAAATTTGCTGAAACAATCAAGCCGTCTATATTTAATTCAAAGGCCATTGGGGGTAATTGTTTTTTAGATGCAATGGTCCTTGCCATATCGATGACAGGTCCTGCTGTGCTCAAAATTTTTTCATATTCAAACTTGCCTTGTTCTCCAAAGGGAAGAATTCCCATGGCCTTGATAATTGGATAAAATTGAGTTTTACTGGGAAAACCTTTGTTTTTTTCAATCAGTAAATTGCCAAGTGAATATTGATCCAGACCTGATATGGAAAAGACTTCCCTGTCAAGGGCCTGGGCTTCAATATCCGGCACTTTTATGTTCAATCCTTCTTTCATGTATGCTTTAACAGGATTTTTAAAAAAGCGAATTATTTCATCAATCGTAATACCTGCTAAAGTTTCTTTAGACTCTTTTGAAGTTAAGCCCTGGATAAATTTAGGCTTATTATTACCCCCTTTTTCAGATCTAATGGTGCAAAGTGCTTTTGCAATATTACAATTATCGTTTGAAAAAGAAAAAAATGACTGAGTTTGGTTAAAATATACTTCATTAAATGGATGAAGTGGATGAAATAGATGATTGGCTTTCCCTTCCGGAAAAATAAAGCTTTGATCCATTGTATCGGCAAGCTCACTTACGACCCCTGCACATGGGATTTTTGAGTTGTCCTGTATACTCATTCCTGTATAGGTGATAATAAACTTTAGCCGGGCTGACAAAAGGGTTTCAAGAAACAAATACCTGTCTTCGTCCCTTAAAATTTTATCAAAAGCCTCTGGATATTTTTTGATCAGATCAAATCCCGGGATAAAAGTCTGTCTGGGAAAAGCTTTCTCATCCATTCCCATCAAAACGACAATCTTGAACGGAATACTGCGCATGGGCATGATATTGCAAAAAGTTATATTCCCTGTCAAAAAATTGCCCTGGGAAATATTTTGATCAAACTTATGCTCAATATAAGAATTTATCACTTCAAAAGAGACAAGACCTGTGAATTCTGATTTTTGGGCATTTTCCTTAAGTTCATCAATTGTTTGGTTCAAAAAAATCGGGTCTTCCTTGTTTTTTAAATTCCAATCCATTAATAAAATGGATATTTTTTTCAAGGCATCACACCATTTTTCAATTGTTTTTTCACTGGCCAGAGTTTCAAGACAGGAAAACAAAACATGGCAAAAGGCTGCAAACTTACCCATCACCTCAAGATCAAGCCCTTCAAGGGATTGACAGGGTAGGATATCCTGCACTAATTCTTCATAATTTTCAGGCATGGCCATGCCCATAAAAAGCCGTTGTAATCCAAATTGCCAGGTATTCTCTTCAAAGGGTGGCAATCCAAACCTTTCTCTATGATCAGCATCCCTTCCCCATAAGATTTTGGCATCCTGAACCATTTTTTCAATAAAATAGATCTCATCTGTTGTAATTTTGAATTTTTTGGCAATGGATTCAGAAAGTAAAAGATCCAGTACCTGTTTTTTGTCAAGCCTTGCGTCCCTTAGTGCCAATATCTTTAAAAAAGCATCCAGAAATTCAGATTCAGATCTTTTCCTGCGATCGCTTATTAAAAACGGCAAAGAGGTTTCAAAAGCAAATACAGACTCAATAAATGGTGCATACAATTCAATATCCGGCATCATCACAATGATATCATGTGGGCTAAGTTCAGGGTCTTTTTGAAATTCATTTAACAAAAGATCCTTTAACACCTGAGCTTCCCTCATGGGCGAATGGCAGGCATGGATACATACAGAGGTGTCAGATGCCCCAATGGTTACAGGTGCATCCCAGGCTCCTTGTTTCTTATCATTGGTTCCTTGTTTTTTATCATTGGCTCCTTGTTTTCTTAAGACTAGATTTAATATATCAGACTTAAGATGCACTAACATTGAATTTGATTTGTCTGAATCATTTATAGGGTCCAAAAACAAATCGTCAAAAGGCTCATGGTAATTAAATGCTTCAAGACAGGAATGAAACTTTTTTCCTGCTGTTCCCAAAGACGAC
Organism: Desulfobacula sp.; assembly: GCA_018702715.1. Classification (GTDB taxonomy): domain Bacteria; phylum Desulfobacterota; class Desulfobacteria; order Desulfobacterales; family Desulfobacteraceae; genus Desulfobacula. The sequence continues at coordinate 5,834 of JABIYQ010000234.1, forward strand.
AGCAGCGGATTTGTCATTTCATAGTATAAATTTTCAGGGTCTATGCCTGGTTCTTCTTTAATGGCTATCCTGGCCATCTGCCTTTCTGATTTTATATCAAAAAAGAACTGGTTGGATGGTGTCAAAAGAAAAAGATTGATATCTATGATTTCAGACAGTTTTTCAAATACCTGCAAAAACAATTGTGGAAGAGCTGATATGCCAAAAAGTGATATTCGTGATGGAAGATTATCATAGTTAATATTTTTTGAAGAAAACGTTTCCAGAAAAGTAATCGCTTTAAATGCCAGGTGATTTTGAGAATTTTTTGATGTAATCATGGCCCATAGTCGGGCCTGCCATTGGGCAACAGGATCTTTCAGGATTTCATTACATTGATTTTTCTGCCAGTCAAGTAGCATGTGAGGCCTGTAAACCTGGTAATCATCAAACACTTTTGCTATCTTCAGAGAAAGCTGATAAAGTTTTTTTCCTGTTTCGTCATCCTTGATATAATTTTCAACACTGGACAGACCTTTTTGTGATCTGTTTTCCTGGATCAATTTCATGATTGCCCAGAAGAGAAGATCTTCATTCAAGCCTTCATTCTGGTTTTCCTGATCTTTAAGAGGCTTAAAACTTGTCAGGATCTGGTCAACCATCTGTCTTGGAAAAAGAAAATGCATATTTGTACAGACACCCAGTTTTTTTGCAGTCTGCATCGTGATCCACTGCTTCATCCCCCTGGACTGAATACCAATCCATTCAGGCATCATTGGATTGTCCGGCACTGCTTTTAAAACAGATACCAGTGCATCCATCAGGTTTTCCATTTTATTGCTTTTAAAGATATTAAACAAAAATTATATTTCCCAATTTTACACGTTTTTGCCACCTTATCAGACCCTGAAACGTCAATCAAACGCATTTATTTTCTGACTGGATATTTGCCAGAAGAAATTTTGCATATCCCGCTCCAAGGTGATCGCCTTACGTCCGCTGGATGGACATTGCTACATGCTCTATGATTACTTTCGCTGACCGCCATGAACTCGCTCATTCTTCGCTCAAACACCATGGCGGCTTAACCGCTGTAGTAATCAAGAGCTTGTAAGCCATGATCCATAATGCTCCCATAAGGCAATCACCCTTCTACTGGAAGGTATAGCAAGTTCGTAAATAATTTTTTCTGCCGTTCAATGCAAGACCTTTGAGAATTTTAGAAAATTATTCAGGCACTAGGGCGGATAAAATAACCTGGATCGGAACGGGTTGGTATAAATTGGTTAGAAAATATTATTCTTATGACAAATATCCAAATTTTCTGATTTGATTTCCTTATTCTCAATATCTTAAATTTAATTTATGAAAATATATTTACTTTTTACAACAATATATACTAATGTAATTTTGTTTGGATTGAGGGGAATATTAAGAGCATTCTAAAGACGTTATGGGTTGGTGAAAGTGCGGAATATGGCAAGTATTGTGTCCCACGGGATCATGTTAAATTTTTAGGCATACAAACAAAATTTTATAGGCAATGAATTAACCATTATGCAAAAAAATCAAGATGCAAAAAAATCGTCGGATATGGAAATAGAAAAATCTGAAAAACTATTCCGCAGTTTTTCAGAACAATCATTTGTCGGGGTTTATCTCATCCAAGGGGATAAATTTGTTTATGTAAATCCAAAATTCGCTGAAATTTTTGGATATACTATTGAAGAATGCATTAACAGCATGCTTTTTCATGATCTCATCCATCCAGATGATTTAAAATTAGTCCAAGAGCAGGTTCGCAGAAGGGTGGCCGGAGAAATATCATCTATCCAATACGAATTCAGAGGAATAAAGAAAAACAAAGCTATAATTCATGTTGAAATTTATGGATCTACTATTGATTATAAAGGCAGGCTGGCCGCAACGGGAACAATTTTGGACATTACTAATCGCAAGAAGGCTGAGCAGGCTTTGCTAAAAAGCGAACATCAATTACAAACCATAATCGAACATAGCAACGAGTTGTTTTACATTCATGATACAAACAATATTTTAACTTATGTGAGTCCAACTTCCCAAGCCTTTCTTGGATATCCCCCTGAAGAAATGAAAATGAAATGGACAAAATTGACAACTGACAACCCCATTAATCTGATTGGAGTTGAATTTAGGGAAAATTCAATTAAAACCGGCAAAATTCAAAAGCCTTACCTGCTTGAATTAAAAAAAAAAGATGGCAGTATCATATTAGTTGAAGTTGATGAATCACCGGTAAAGGATGCAACGGGTAAAGTTGTAGAGATATCTGGTGCCTTGAGAGATGTGACCCTGAAAAAAAAGATTGGAAACAGATTAATCAATTCTGAAAGCCGTTTCCGCGATCTGTTTAATGCAATCAGCGATCTCATTTACACCCAGGATATTGAGGGTCGCTTCACCTCAGTCAATCCTGCTATGTGTAAGGCCTTTGACTATAAAGAAAATAAATTAATCGGAAGGCTGGCTTCGGATTTTATGAAATCCGAATTCGTATCTGCATTTAAAAATGATTATATGGAACCGCTCAAAAAAAATGGACACCATGAGGGTACGACAATCTATTTCAAAAGAAATGGCGAAAAAATATATGTTGAATATCGAAGTGTTTTGGTCCAGCCTGAAGATGGTGAACCCTTCATAAGTGGTACCGGCCGGGACGTAACCCAAAAAATGTTATCGGAAAAAAAAGTGGCAAAACTTCAGGAACAAGTAATCCAATCTCAAAAAATGGAATCAATCGCTACCATGACAAGTGGTCTTGCCCATGATTTTAATAATATACTCTATATAATTTTTGGAAACACTGAACTGGCACTTGAAGAAACGCCAAAAAACAGCCCTGCGCATGCCAAGCTTGAAGAGATCAAATCTGCCAGTATCAGGGCAGAAGGCATTATAAAACATTTGCTCAACTTCAGTCGCAAGACTGATCAGAAATTAAAACCCATAAGCGCTGTCACAGTTATTCAAAATGCACTCAATTTTTTGCGATCAACCATCCCTGCAACCATAGAAATCCGGGAGCATCTGACAGAGGCCAATATAACTATTCTTGCCAACTCAATTCAAATCAACCAGGTCTTGATGAACCTTTGCGCCAATGCTTCTCAAGCCATGGAAAAAACAGGCGGTACCTTGGACGTCACTGTTGAAAAGACCACCATCAAAGAGAATAGTGTAACAAATTTTCCCGACCTGGCTACCGGAAAATATGCTAAAGTTACTATAACCGACATGGGTACTGGAATAGATCCTAAAATCATGAACCGAATTTTTGACCCCTATTTTACCACCAAAGGGAAAGAAAAAAGCTCGGGTTTAGGGCTGTCCATTGTGCATGGCATTGTTAAAAACCATAATGGTGCTATCTTTGTTGACAGCGAATTTGGTAAAGGCGCCACTATAACTCTTTTATTCCCCATGGTTGATGAAAAACCCAAATCTAAAATTCAGGCATTGGGTGAAATCCCCCGGGGTAATGAAACCATCCTTTTTGTTGATGATGAAAAATCCATCAGAATTATGGCAAGAATAATGCTGAAAAAACTTGGATACACAGTTGAGACCCTGCTGGATCCTATAAAAGCACTGGCTTTATTCCAGTTAAAACCATATTCCTTTGATCTGGTAATAACCGATATGACCATGCCGCATATGAACGGCGCAAAATTGTCTGAAAAATTAATGGAAATTCGATCCGATATCCCTGTCATCATTTGTACCGGCCATAGTTCACTCATTAATGAAGAAAAAGCTGAAAAACTTGGGCTTGCCGGCTACATTATGAAACCCGTATCAATATCAAGACTTGCGACCTCTATACGAAAGGTTTTAGATAAACAATAACATCGAGTGGGGTCAGGCCTGCATAGTTGCGTTTATTTAGCAATAAACGCAACTATGCAGGCCTGACCCCACCTACTTGAATTTGAACAAAATAAATCGGGTGATATATCAATTTGAATGAAAAAGATTGATTCATTTTCTTTTGTTTCCACCTATATATAAAATGAATTTACGAAAATTTGTTTACTTTAAACAACAACCTATACTATTGTCATTTATAACTGGATTTACCAGATGATTAAATATAGATAATTTTATAGTTTGGATTTGTGCAGAATATGTCAAGTATTCTAATCCATTGGTCAAACCATTTCGATACAAAAGGAAATTTACATGGATAAAAAACCAATTTCCGATGAATTAAAGCAAGCTGAATCTAAACACAACAGCAAAAAAAGACTCTTTGCCTCCCACGATTTGATGGATTATATTATTTCCCACGCCCGTAGTGCAATTGCTGTTTTTGACAATGATTTAAAATATATATATGTAAGCAAACGGTATCTTAAAGATTACAAGGTTAAAGAGCAAAATGTAATTGGTAAAAGCCATTATGAGATTTTTCCAGATATTCCACAAAGATGGAAAGACGCTCATCAAAGATCTCTATCCGGTGAGGTGTTAAACGCAGAGGAAGATCCTTATCATAGAGAGGATGGCTCCGTCGACTGGACGCGATGGGAATGCCGTCCCTGGTATGAATCAGACGGTTCAATCGGCGGTATCATTATATACAATGAGGTTATCAACGAACGTAAAAAAATTGAGGAGGCGTTGCGACAAAGCAAGCAGCTTCTTTCAACCCACCTTTTAAACACGCCCATTGGAGCAATTGCCTGGGATCTGGAGTTCAGGACTGTTGAATGGAACCCTGCTGCAGAAGCCATATTTGGTTATACCAAAGATGAGGCCATGGGCAAACATATTACCGAGCTTATCCTTCCCGAAGATATGAAAGATTTGGTTGAAGGCATTTACAATGATGTCCTATCAGAAAAAGGAGGTTCACAAAGCACAAACGAGAATACAACTAAAGACGGCCGGAGAATCACCTGTGATTGGTACAATACCGCATTAAAAGACGCGGATGACAATCCTATCGGAATGGCATCACTGGTAAATGATATTACTGAGCGTAAAAAGACCAGCCACGCGCTCAGGGAGAGTGAGGAAAGATTGCAAGCCATTTTGTCTGCAACTCCTGATCCCATTGTCATTTATAACAATCTTGGTGAAACAGAATATGTAAACCCGGCCTATGTTGACGTATTCGGGTGGTCTTTGGATGAGTTGCTTGGTAAAAGAATCCCCTTTGTTCCCGATGATCAAAAACAAATAACTTCTGAAAAAACAAAAGAGCTGGTGAATTCTGGGAATAAAGTACAATTTGAGACAAAAAGGCTTACAAAAAAAGGTGCATATGTTGATGTAATCATAAGTGCATCCTGCATCAAAAAGCAGAATGGCGAAGTATCAAAGATAGTTGTCATTTTAAAGGACAATCGCGAACAGAAACAGGCGAAAAAGGAATTGGAACTACTCAATTACAAATTGAAACACGAAGCCACACACGACCCTTTAACCAAGGCCCCGAACCGCCGTGCCATTTTAAACAAACTCCGTGGTGAGTTAAACCGTGCTGAAAGAAAAAATTTGAGCCTAAGTATTGGGTTATGTGACATTGATCACTTCAAACATGTCAATGACAACCATGGCCATCAGGTGGGTGATGATGTCCTGTGCAGTTTTGTTGAAGTTGTCCAGAAAGCACTTCGACCCTATGACCTTGTGGGTCGATATGGTGGTGAAGAATTTCTTTTAGTCATCCCCGATTCCACAGGACTGACTGATGAAAATATCTATGAGCGTGTGAGGGCAAAAGTAGCCGAACATAAAATTGCCGCAAGATCAGCTGTGGTTAGCATCACCATCAGTATCGGCATTGCTAGAAACAGCCGTGGGAATGAAACAGCGGATGAATTGCTTGCAAAGGCTGATGCCGCCTTATACCGGGCTAAAGAAAATGGACGGAATCAATTGGCTTTTGCTGATTAGACAATTTTTAATAATTTAATTTTTAAAATAACTCAATATTCGGTCTGGGGTCCTTAATCATCCGAATATATCCTAATCATGTCCTTTGATTCTTCCTCAAGGACTCCCAGGTATATAAAAGCACACCCATCCAGATACATGCAAAAGTGATCAGGCTGTTATGGGTGAAAGCCTCCTTATAAACAAATACACCCAGCATAAAAGCAATGGACGGGGCCAAATATTGCAGAATTCCTATGGTGGATAGGTTAAGCCTTTTCGCTGCTGCAGCAAACCAAAGCAAAGGCAGGCTTGTGACAATGCCTGCTCCTATCATCCAAAGGGTTAATTCAAAATCTTTTATAAAGTAGGAGCCTGCAAAAATCAGTCTGTACATAATATATGCCAAAGCCGGGACAAATAAAACCATGGTTTCGATCAGCAGCCCCGGTATGGGGGCTGCCATAATTTTTTTCCGGCAATAGCCATAAAAAGCAAAGGTAATGGCCAGGGTCAGGGCAAACATGGGTAGAGCACCATAGGCGATAAGAGAATAAATCACGCCGGCCAGAGCAAAGAGAACAGCAACAAACTGAAGCCGGCTGAATGTTTCTCCAAGCAAAAGATATCCTATCAATACATTGATCATGGGATTGATATAATACCCGAGACTGGTTTCCACAACCCTTCCCGAGTTCACCGCCCATATATAGACAAACCAGTTCAATCCGATTAAAAGCCCACTTAAAATAAGGCCCTTTAATTTTGAAGGTGTTTTAACGATACTGCCAACTTCGGTCCATCTTTTCTGAAAAGAAATAATCAGGGTAAGAAAAATACAGGACCAGACAATTCTATGGCAAAGGATTTCAAATGCAGAGACTTGTTGCATCTGTTTCCAGTAGGCAGGCAGAAAACCCCATGCTGCAAAAGCTGCCAAACCAAATAATACACCCAAAACTTGCTGATTCATTATTCTCCCAAATAAAAAATAGTTTTCACCTGCCAAAAATTAATAACTATTCGCCTTCAAATTGGGTGATGACAAACACTTTGCAGCCTTGAATCTGATCTCTTCCTTTCAACTCAGGAAGCTCTACGATAAAAGCACATTCAATAATTTGGGCTCCTAATTTTTTTACCAGCTTAACCGTTGCTCCAACCGTTCCGCCCGTTGCAATCAAATCATCGACAATGACAACTTTTTCACCTTTTTCAACCGCGTCTTCATGGATTTCAAGCGTATCTTCTCCATATTCAAGGCTATAGGTCTCCTGAATGGTTTTCCAGGGCAGTTTTCCCTTTTTTCTGACAGGAATAAACCCGATACCCAATTTATAGGCCAGGACCGCACCAAAAACAAAACCTCTGGCATCAATTCCCACAATTTTATCAATATCCATGTCTTTATATCGGTCATGCAGCACATCACATGATTCTTTGAATGCAAGAGGGTCCTGCATCAATGTTGTCAAATCTCTGAATATTACCCCTTTTATGGGCCAGTCAGGAATACTTCTGATAGTTTCTTTTAAATCCATTTCTATTTCCTTTGCATGTTATTTTATCAGATTCTATTCTTTTAATTCTTTTATTACATTTACAAGCAATTTTATTACATTATGCGCATTCTTATCAAATACTGCCAGGATCTCTTCCCAGGTAACAGGCGCTTCATCTTCTTTCCAACAGTCATAATCCGTTGACATGGCAACAGCAGCATAGGGAATCGATGCTTCATTTGCCAGCATAGCCTCAGGCGCGGTTGACATATTGATCACATCCGCCCCCCAGTTCCTGAACATTTTGGACTCAGCAACAGTGGAAAATCTCGGCCCTTCTATTGTGACGACGCATCCTTTGTCATGGACTCTTAAATCAAGCTTTTTTGCTGATTCAAAAAGTTGTTTTCTTAAATTTTCATCAAATGGGTGAGCCATGCCTGGATGAACCATGCCATTTTCAAAGGAATCTGCAAAAGTATTTTTCCGAAATCGTGTAAAATCAATAAATTGATCCAAAATAACCAGGTGTCCCCGGTCTATTTCATTCCTTAAACTGCCACAGGCTGTGGTGGCAAGGATATGGGTAACTCCTGCTTGTTGAAGTGCTTTGATATTAGCCCGATTATTCACCTGGGTGGGGCTTAACTGGTGATTTCTGCCATGCCGGGCAAGGATAAAAATTTCCACATCATTGATTCTTCCGGTCAATAGCGGGGAAGAGGGATTTCCATATTTCGTGGTAATGTCAACTTCATTTGAATTTTTTAAGATATCAGGATCATCAAGTCCTGATCCACCAATAATACCGATTTTCAACATTTTTTTCTCCTTTCGGTTTTCCTTTCAATTTTTATCTTTGTCTTTTTAGCTACAAAAGCGCCTAACATAATTGGATTAACTTATCAAGAATAGAGTAAATATATTTTTCCCAATATGACTTATGGATTAATACCCTCACCTGTTGATTTGGGCTGGCATTTAATTTATGAATGGACTATATCAACAAAAAAGATGCAGCCTTTTGCTTACTATCAAGGAACCAAATGAAAACAATATTGTTTACAAGTCTCTCCCTTGTTGCTTTTGCCGCCAATTCAATTTTGTGTCGGTTTGCATTGGGGGGAGAACTAATTGATGCAGCAAGTTTTACATCCATCAGAATTTGTTCGGGAGCAATATTTCTTGGTATCATTCTTATACTCACAAAACGCGGGACAATGCACATTTCTTATAAGATCCAATGGATGATGCCCGTCATGCTGACAATGTATGCCCTGTTCTTTTCCTATGCATATACAAGCTTAAGCACTGGAACAGGTGCCCTGATTCTCTTTGGAGCGGTACAGGCAACCATGATTATTTCCGGATGGATCTCAGGCGAACGAATGAACTTAATCCAGGTTGCCGGTTTTTTTCTGGCCGTTATCGGCCTTGTTTACCTGGTTTCCCCGGGATTAAGCTCCCCTTCACCATTGGGTGCTGCTTTAATGACAATTGCAGGGATAGCCTGGGGTATCTACTCCCTTTTCGGCAGACAGACAAAAGATCCTGTAATAACGACCACCTTGAATTTTATTTATTCAATTCCCATTGTTCTGATTGCAGGCCTTTTAATAGCCTCGCCTGTATTGATTACTTCAAAAGGTGTATTTGCCGCTGTCATATCCGGAACACTTGCATCTGGAGCCGGATATGTAATCTGGTATGCTGCATTAAAAGGATTGAATGCCACCCGGGCGGCCATTATCCAGTTGACAGTGCCCGTGATAGCGGCCATGGGCGGCATAGTTTTATTGTCAGAAACATTTTCTGCAAGGCTTTTTATATCATCTATCATCATACTTTCCGGTGTTGGACTTGCTTTGCATAAAAAAAAGGGATAAATAAATTCCATCTTAAAACAATAAAAATAATTGGTTTATTTTTGATATCGGATTAAATAATGGCCATTGAAATAGAAAGAAAATTTCTTTTAAAACACCTTCCATCCTCACAGCTTACCTGCGGCACCACTATCCGCCAGGGGTATATGGTAAACAAAAAAGATAAAATTGTCAGGATTCGTCTCTCTGGCGACTATGCATTTCTTACTATCAAAGGAATTACCTGCAATGCATCAAGAAAAGAATATGAATATCGCATCCCGCAACAGGATGCCATGGATATGCTTTCACTGTTCTGCAAAAAAAATTTGATCGAAAAAACAAGATATCAAATAAAATTTAAAAATTTTGAATGGGTTGTTGATTTATTTTCAGGTGATAACAAGGGACTTGTAGTTGCTGAAATAGAACTTTTGTCAATTGATCAGCCTTTTGAAAAACCTGACTGGATCGGAAAAGAAGTCACCCATGACCCCAGATACTTTAACTCCAACCTGATTGAAAATCCATATTCAACCTGGTAAATAAAATACCCCGCCGCATGCAGCGGGGTATTGGTAAAGGATACGATCAATTATAACGTCGCAAGCGACGGGGTAATTGACCCAAACTTCGCAATAAAAGACCTTTGCCCCTGCATTCCACCTGGTATTAGGTCTTTTATTATAATCATATGTTAACTCACCCAGCTTTTTTTCTTAACCAGTGAATAGAGACCGACACCTAAAAGAATCATACAAAAGCTCAAATGGAAAAGATCCAGGAATATAATTGCATTGTGGTTAAAATAGATGTTGGGAAGATTCTTTACAACCATTAATAAGCCGGAGACAATCAATCCTGCAAGTACGAGTATTTTGAAATAGCCTGTATGGGTAATTGTATTTAACCCTGATTTATTGAGAATAAAATCAAAAAGAACATATATGACAAATGCTATCAACACAATGGCAGCAATATAGTGTATTATATGTGTCACATAAAATTTGGCCAGCCAACCCAAACCTGGAATATCAGCAATATAATACCGCTTGAAAACCGGCATCTGAGCAAACCCGGATAATGCTATAAAAAAAAGTGTAATGCTGTAAATATATTTTCTTATTTTTCCTGTGGTTCTCATTATTTATCCTCCTTTGAGCTCAAATAAAACTTTCCAAATGCAGCTGCCAAACCTGCAATGGGAGCTACTATCATGGCTTTGGCAAGATTGGTCCCATCTGCCATCATATTTTTTACTTTATCTAAATGGGGCTTTCCTTTTCCTTTTTCAATACTATTGCTTAGTTGTTCAAAGGGGACAGGAGAGACATAAATAGTATTGGTTCCGCCATTTTCGTGTTCACCATAAATATATCCGCCCATTTCTTTTGCAAGGGCATGGGCTTTCTTCAAAATTTCACTTGTCGGACCAATGGTTTGAACATCTTCAGGACATACTTCTATACATGCCGGCACTTCACCTTTTTCAAGCTTATTATAACACCGGTCACATTTAAACATTGCACCATTTCCGGCCAAGGCAGGTAACAGGTCAAGATAAAGCCCGGTACCTGTCTGTCTTTGAGGGACATCCCAGGGGCAGGCTTTTTTACATTTTGAACCACCAAGGCAAATGTTGGAATCAATTCTTGAAAGCCCGTTTTCCTCTTGTTTTAACGCGCCCCATGGACAAAGCTTGACACAGGGTGGATTATCACAATGCATGCATCTTCTTGGAATGGTCAGCTCAATTTCTTCGCCATTGACTGTTGCAGATGCGTGCTGGATGAAAAGCCAGTTATAGGGAGTCAAGCGATCAGTCACATCTCTTTTATCTGACCAGTCTTCCACCGGGACCCGGGTGGGATACATTTTTGGAAATGGTTTTTTCGGGTTTGGATATTTGTTTGCATTTGATTCCTTGCATGCAAAAACACACTCTTCACATCCAATGCATTTACTGATGTCGAGCAAGGTCGCCAGGGGTTCTTTTTTTGTATGGGTTATAGACTTGGCAGCCTTTGCAATGCCTGTAGTTGCAACCACAGATCCTGCAGCTGTAATTGAGCCTTTTAAAAATGCCCTGCGCGAAATTTTAGAAGTCATTATTCCTCTCTTTTATAATATTGCATTAATAGTGTCCTTATATGTTGGACATATATTTAAATTGTTTTCACAAAATCTGAAAAATTCATTTTTTCATAACTTTGTGTCTGAATATATTTAAGGATATGTAGAAATTGTTTTTTATCAACATATCCCGGAATACTGTTAATCTTTGAGTTATTCGATTTTAAAAACCATATTGTCGGTAGTCCCTTAACCTTCCATTGTGTTGCCAGTTCCTGGTTTTTATCGGTATCCACTGCAATACTGATAAAATTATTTTTTAAATATTTTAACACTGTTTGGTCCTTAAAAGTTGTTTTCTTGAGTCTTACGCAATAGGTACACCAGTCTGCGTGGAAATATAAGAAAACAGGTTTGTTCTGACTTTTTGCCAATTCCAAACCCTTTGCATAACTTTTCCAGTCTATATTTGAAGCATTGCTTTTTGGGGAAGATACTTTTCCTTGAATAAAATCAGTCTGTCTTTCCGATTTTGAATTATTATAAAGGACAAAACCAATAATTGCGATACAAATTATTGTAATGACAAGTATATTTTCCTTTTTCATATTCAAATCCTTTGTTTGAATCGGTTTTTAATGCATTTGAACATTTTGTTTTTGTTTTTGTTTTCATTAAGCAATGAGTATGCCAAAGACGCTTTATTTTTTTCAAAAACCTTGTTTAGCCTTTTAAGCAAACACTTTACCGCGTTTTACATTCGTTTGTCTCTTTACAATTGATTTTCTTACACGAATTTTTTTCATTAAAACCATTAACTATTTGTTAACATAGTTAACTATTTTAACGCAACTTTAACTATTTTAAACAGTATTATCAATTTGTAAAACTGCGACCCTCATTCTTTAAATGGGTTAAAGCGGATCACTTAAGCTGTATTCCATGCTTTTTAATACGTTTCCACACAGTTATCCGGCTGACACCCAGAATCGCTGCTGCTTTGGTCTGATTTCCGTCAGCCTGCTGAAGTGCGTTGAGAAGAGTTTCTTTTTCAGACAGCCCAATGGTGACAATGCCCTTGTGCTCTGACATCTTCCAGGGTTTCAACTCAAGGGGATTATGGCTGGTGATCTTTTCAGGCAAATGTTCGATCCCGATGCTTTTTCCCCTTGCCAGGACAAAAGCATATTCAACAGTATTTCTCAATTCCCTGATATTTCCAGGCCAGGGGTATACCACCATCAAGCGCATGGCCTCTGGTGTAAATCCTAGAATATTTTTCCCTGTCTTTTCTGCTTGAAGCGTTATGAAATGCTGAACAATCAAGGTAATATCATCTTTACGCTGCCGAAGCGGCGGACAGGTTAAAGGGAAAACATTGATCCTGAAAAAAAGATCTTCCCTGAATGCCCCCTCATTTATTAATTTTTCTAGATTTTTATTGGTTGCTGTAATGATTCTGACATCAATGGGAATGGATGTGTTTGTTCCGACCCGCTGAATCATTTTTTCTTCTAAAACCCTGAGCAGCTTAATCTGCACGGAAAGAGGGATATCTCCAATTTCATCCAGGAAAAGTGTACCATTGTGTGCAGCCTCAAACCTTCCGATCCTGTCGGAATCAGCCCCTGTATATGCACCTTTTACATGACCGAATAATTCACTTTCAAGAATACTCTCACTTAATGCCGCACAATTTACCTTAATAAAAGGTTTTGAGGCTCTATTCCCGGTTTCATGTAATGCTTTGGCAACCATTTCCTTACCCGTTCCGCTCTCTCCTAAAATCATTACCGGTGTGTCCAGCGATGCCACGCTCTCGATATATTCATAAAGGCTTTGCATCAGGGGAGTTCTTCCGATAATGCCATGGAATCCATCATCAATATGATACATTCTTTTTATAGAGGCCAGTTCATTTTTATAATTAATATTTTCAGATATGTCCTTCAGGGTTTCAATGGCACCAACAATCTCATTTTCCGCATTAAAAAGTACAGTTGCATTTTTTATAATCGGTATGGTCCTGTTATGCCTGTTGGTAATCATACATTTTTTTTCCCTGATCAGCTCTTCGGAAAAAAGTCCGCAAAAGTTTTTGCCTTTGCCTTTGCCGACAATTTTACATCCCGTGCAGTTCAAAATTCTACAGGATTGACCTTTCAACTCTTTTTCAGTATACCCTGTAATCAATTGTGCGGTTTGATTGGCTGCAAGAAAATTTCCTCTTTCATCAACAATGATTATGCCATCCGGCACAGAATCAATAATATGTCGCCATTGTTTACCTATATCCATGTTCACTCCTCTAATGTTAGCCCTAACGTTGCATAAAATTTTCACCCTTCGGGAATGCCATGAAACCCTCATCTTCTTCGTTATCAAGGTTGAGCCGTCAGACGAATACAGCTGCAACCTTGCTGCCTTGAATATGAGGGTTTCATGGCTTTTGCAACATTAGGGTTAATACTGTTAAGCTGTAACTTAACACATCATTAACACATTTACAATAGAACCTGATAATTAAAATTTTAAACTCGCTTATATATTCAAAAATTTCATTTAAATTTAATTAGTTACAAAAAAATTTCATCAATTTTTCTTGTGTGGCACGCTCATTGCTTTTTCATTGCTGAATGCAAGTTAACACAAAATATATAATGGTGATACCCATTAACATAACCCAAAAAAATACAAATTTTAAGGAGAACAAATGAAAACCAACAAAGTAAAAATTTTGCTCTTGGCCATGCTGGCAGGTTTGATTCTTTTAACAGGATGTACACCGACCCAAACGGTAAAAACAGCTGAAACTGTTAAAAAAGATACATCATGGATGTTTAATGACATTGTGGATGCCACCTTTGTAAAAGCACACATTGCTGTTCCCATGCCGAAAAATGTTATGATGATTGATGCAAGACCTTACAAGGGCAAATACGCAAAAGGGCACATTCCCGGAGCAGTCAGCATTCCATTTTCGCAATTTGATAAAAAAACAAATCTTCTGCCGAAAGATAAAAATACCTTACTGATTTATTATTGTGAGGGTGTCAAATGCAAACTAAGTCATAAATCTGCCAAAAAGGCTGTAAAGTTAGGCTATACAAATGTAAAAGTCTATGCAAAAGGATATCCTGAATGGATAAGTCTTAAAGGAAATTATGGCTCTTATGATGCGGAACATGTGGCAAAACTGATTGAAGATAACAATGCTGTGATTGTGGACGCAAGACCCTTAAAAACCAAATTTGTCAAAGGACATATCCCCACAGCCTTAAGCATTCCCTTTTCTCAATTTGATACTCTCAAGGGAAAACTGCCAAGGGATCTTAACACCCCTGTTGTTTTCTATTGTGGAGGTCTCAAATGCAAATTAAGTCATAAATCAGCAGCAAAAGCCCTTGCATTGGGATACACCAATGTCAAGGTTTTTGATAAAGGATATCCTGAATGGAAAAAAATCTATGGCGCTTCCAATAAGACCATGCAGGTTAAAGCTGGTACAGAGGAAGGGTCTATTGATCTTGAACTCTTTAAATCCATTATTGCAAATAATCCTGATTCCATCATGTTAATTGATGTAAGAGACGCAGACGAATTTGCACAAGGATCTTTTAAAACAGCCATTAATATTCCCGTGGAAGACCTTGAGTCAAAAATCAAAAGTTTTCCAACTGACAAACCCATTGTTTTTGTTTGTGCCACGGGTGCAAGGAGTGGAGAAGCTTTTTACATGACAAAAGACGTAAGAGAAGCTTTAAAAGATGTTTATTATGTGGAAGCACAAATTGATTTTAAAGCAGATGGTAAATTTGAAATTAAAAAGTCCATATAACTTTTAAAAAAATACTAAAAATTATAAAGGAAACATATCATGTTTAAAAAAAATATGGCCTCCCTCATGGTAATGATATTTATACTTGTATCCTTTTCCATGGCCTTTGCTTCAGAAGGCCCGGGTGGAAACGATAGAAAAGGTAAATACACATATCGGAAGGTATATAAAGCCTGTGCTAAAACCGGTGATGTTGAATCTGCCACTCCAAAAATAAGCCCAGCAGATAAAACGATGGGACAGTGGCAAGAAATTTTTGAAAATAAAAATTTTGATGAATTTGGTTGCAAGGATAACTGGACAGGACTTCCTGATAAGGATGTCCTTGATATTTATTCATATTTTTATAATCATGCATCAGACTCACCTTCACCTGCCACATGTAAATAAAAATTTAAAAAGGGCGGCCTTTTTTTGTCCGCCCTTTTTTTAAAAAAGATATTTAGTGCTTGACCGAAAACCCGTATTTGGATGAAAAATTGCTCATATACAAGGCGCAAGAAATTTTGAAACCGGAGTGTACTCGTGTACATGAGGCCCGATTTAAAATTTGGCAAAATTTTGCAGCAACGCAGTAGATGAGTGGGTTTTCGTTCAAAGACTATTTAACAAACCCATGGAGAACCTTATGAAACAAAGGTATTTGCCAAAATGTTTTATGGCATTGATTGTCATAGCATCTTTTGTTTGTTCCTTTCAGTCTGCCTTTGCATCGACCCCCAATGGCTCGGAAGAAGCACTGGGCCGCACACTTGCCAGACAGGCAGTTAAAGACAATAAACGGTGGACCACAGCAGACCACTCAAAAGCTGAAGCTTTAAAAAAAGACTTTACCTCGGGAGAAGAAATCACTCAAGCGTGTATATCCTGCCATTCAGAAGCTGCAACCCAGTTCCATAAAACCATTCACTGGACCTGGCTTGCTTCCGGCGATAAAAAGGATATTCGATACGGCAAGGCGGGTTATTCAGTAAATAATTTTTGTATTTCCGGAAATGCCATGGAAGACAAGGGTTGCCTGAGTTGCCATACCAGTTGGAATAAAAAAGGTGTAGAAGGCGATGTCAATTGTCTGAAATGCCATAATGATTCAGGGTTTAACTTTAATGAGGCTCTTGGAG
>JABIYQ010000357.1 GCA_018702715.1 Desulfobacula sp.
CTTTCAAACTCTTCTCCCGTATAGAGTTTTCCCTTTGCCCGGACAAGGAACTCTCCGCCTTTTGTCTTAATTTTGCCGCCCGGCAGATCAAGGCTTCCTGTTTTCACTGCCATTGACACCTGATCAAAGGACAGGTTAAATTGCCTCAAATTTTCTTCTGACACTTCAACGGATATTTCATAGCCTCTGACACCTATGAGGCTTGCAAGGGAAATATTATCTGTTTCAACAAGGTCATCCCTTATTTTCTCGGCAGTATCCCGCAATACCTTTTCATCAACATCGCCATAGATGGCCAGGTAGATGGCCGGATCATTGTTTTTTATCTCTGTAATAACAGGATCTTTGGCTTCTTCTGGAAATGAGTCAATTTGGTCTATCAGGGTTCTTATTTCATCGAGCTTTTCATTAATATCTGTTCCTGCGGAAAGTTCCAGTGTTACAGATCCATGTCCTTCAAGAGCAGTTGAGTACATTGTTTTTACATCTTCAAGGCTTTTAAGCTTTTCTTCGATCTTGATACAGATCCCTTCTTCGGTTTCCTCCGGGGATGCACCAGGGTAGGTTACACCGATATCGATCATATCAAGAGAAAATACGGGGAACAGTTCGCGTTTCATATTTAATACAGTGTACAGCCCTGCCACGATCAGAAAGATCATGATAAGGTTTACAGCAACCCTGTGTTCCACAGACCATTGACCAAAGGCTTTCATATTTTATTTCCCATTTTGTTTGATCGTAAGTGCCATTCCCTCAAGGGCACCGGGAAGGGGAGAAAAAATAATTTTATCGCCGGGGGCAAGTCCGCTGTCAATATACATTTCTTCTTCAAAATTTCTTAAAACATTCACTTTTTTCATTTTTAAATGGCTGTCATTCACTGTAAAAAGGATATTATCGCTTTTTAACAGATACCTTTTCAGCACGTAAATATTCTCATATGTTTTTCCTATAATACTGCATTGAACAAAAGTCCCTGGTTTTAAAGTAAAAATATTTTTAATTTTTATATCAGGATTCAATATTTCTAGGGTCATGGGAAGTGTTCTTGTTTTCTCATCAATTCTTGCTTTTATTCGTGCAACTTTTGCATCCCATTTATAGAATTTTACGCTGTCGAAATTTGATAGCATCACTTTTGCTGCTGGTGTTTCCCCGTTTTTGAACGAGGATTCAATCCATTTCATTTCTTCCAAAGGAATTCTCACATCCACATCCAGGCTGTCTTTTTCATATATCGATCCCAGGGTCTGGCCTGTGTTGACATATTCCCCCTGTTCAACAAATTTATCTAAAATCAAACCGTTAAAATCTGATTTAATTTGGGTTTTCTCAAGTGCAAGGTCTGCTTTTTGGAAATCAACCCGGGCCATGGTCAGAGCGGCTTTTTTCTGCTCCATTAATGAGTCGGTTAATGAGAGCCTGTTATTGATATTCTGCAAGACTATCTTTGCCTGCAGATATTGCTGTTCAGATCTATCAAGACTGTTTTTGGAAGCAAATTGATTTTTGCTCAATGCCTTGACTCTCTCAAGCTCTTTTTTGGCAAGATCCCTGTTTGCTTTGGAAAGCTTGATATCATTTTTCAAATTTTCAATATCCTGATTTAAGCTTCCAATATCTGCTTTTGCCTGCCTGATTCGAACCTGCCCGGCCTGCCTGTTCAGTTTATAGGATCTTTGATCTATCCTTACCAGAAGGTCGCCCTTAAAAATTTCTCCACCCTCAATAAAAGAGGGATGAATATAATCGATTCTCCCTGGTACTTCCACGGCAATCCTTACCAGTTTTCTGGGTTTCACAGTACCAAAAGCCTCCACCGTCATGACTTTTGAAACAGGTTCCGCAATCATTACCTTCACACTGGGAGGAGTTTTTTTGATTTCATTCTTCTCAGGTTCCTTTTTTAAGGAAATCAACAATTTCGCCAGTGCAATGGCAATTGCCAAAACAAGAATAACCCTTAAAAATCTTAAAAAAAATGAAGTTGATTTCTTAATCCCTGACCCTTTTTCCATAATCAATACCTTTTTTTTGACACCAGATTATCTAGGGTATCAACAAACAAAGTTAAAATTGCTTTTGACCCATTTCTATATACTAAGATTGAGCTTTTGAAAAGAAATTTCAAAGGTATCTAATATAAGCCATTAAACCTTCCTATAAAATTATAAAATATTTTACTCAAACTGTTGACTTCATAATGATAGTTGAA
>JABIYQ010000345.1 GCA_018702715.1 Desulfobacula sp.
AAGCCTGACCCCACTCGAATAAAGACAAGGATAAAGATAAGGAAAAGCCAATATGATTTGGAGAAAAGTCAATTTTATTATTTCTACAGAAAAAAAACATGTGGATATTGATATCCTTCACAAAATGCTAAAGAATTCGCATTGGGCAAAGGATCGTTCGCGAAAAGAAATCGAGGCTTCTGTTACAAATTCTCTTTGCTTTAGCCTGTTAAGGGACAAAGAACAAATTGGATTTGCCCGGGTTATCACGGACACGATGGCATATGCCATCATTCTTGATATGCTCATAGGAGAGGATTTTAGAGGACAGGGCTTAGGCAAATGGTTGATTCAGTGCATTTGTGATTATCCGGAAATTAAGTCCCTCAGACAAGTTTTATGGACAAGTAATGCAGATAATTTTTACAGGAAAAAAGGATTTGAAGAAATGTCAAATCTTAAGTTCATGGCTCGGAACTGGAAAATGCAGGTTTCTTAAATAATAATTGACAGAGATAACAAGCATAATTAGTTTTAGCTTTCAACCGGATAGGATAAAACTGATGGTGATAATAATTTTATCCTTCAGAATTATAAAATGTACTACTATAAGGAGAACGATTCTGTGGCACATGAATATTCAATCAAAATTCATGATTATCTGACAGGCAAAATTGCAGATGCTCAAAAAAACAAGAAAAAAGCAAAAAGTCTTGAGGACTTTGGAAATGTGCAATTTTATAATGGCCAATTAGAAGAATTATTCAGTGTTAGAAAATATTTAACTGATCAAATTGATCTTGATACCCACAAGTATTACAATTGATGGTTTAAAAGAAATAAAATGGCTTATATATATTTGCTCAACCTTCATGAAAAAATAGATAAAAAATTAATTGAAGCAAAAAAAAGTGTTGATACTGCTTCAAATGAACCTGAAAAAATAAAATTTATTCAAGGAAGAATTCAAGTCCTTTCAGAGTTCAAAGAATTTTTAAACAATAATTTAAATTCCAAGCTTCCCCGCAAGATCAGACAACGTTTAAAAGAAAATCAATAGCAGTTTAGATAAGACAGATATCCTTTATACCCATTAAAATTTTATTATTGCGTAATTTTTTTTAAATATGTTTCAAACTAAGCTTGTTTGTTCTTTAAAGTCATGATTACATACAAAAAAATAAAACATGGAAAAAGGGGGATCATGTCTTCAGATACCAAGTATATTCTTGCCATTGATCTGGGTACTTCAGGACCAAAAGTTGCCATCGTCTCCATGCTTGGAGATGTTCTCGACCATGAATTTGAAAAGACAGACACCATCTTTTTAGATCACGGCGGTGTTGAGGAAAATCCAGATGACTGGTGGAGAGCAATTGTCAAAGCCGCCAAAAGACTTTTATCTAAAAATCTTGTCCCTGTCTCAGATATCCTGGCCATCTGCTGTACAAGCCAGTGGTCCGGTACTGTGGCCGTGGATAAGAGCGGGCACCACTTGATGAATGCCATAACCTGGATGGATTCAAGGGGCGCTGCCCATGTAAAGAAAATCACAAACGGCCTAATTAAAATTGAAGGCTATGGAATTACAAAACTCTATAAATGGCTGAAGCTTACAGGGGGTGTGCCCCTTCGATCAGGCAAAGACCCCATTGCCCATATTCTTTTTATTAAAAAAATATTTCCAGATCTCTATAAAAATACGTATAAATTTTTAGAGCCAAAGGATTATTTAAATCTGAAACTGACAGGAAGATTTTTTGCCTCAAATGAATCAATTACCCTGCACTGGGTAACAGACAACAGGGATATCAATAATATCTGCTATCACGACGATCTGATAAAAATGGCGGGTATTTCAAGGGAAAAACTGCCTGACTTAAAATTGTCCACGGATATCATAGGCCCGGTCAAAAAAGAAATTGCCCAGGAACTGGGTCTCAGTGAATCCACAAGGGTGGTCATGGGAACACCTGATATTCATTCAGCCTCCATTGGTTCCGGAGCCATTGATGATTTTGCAGGACATCTTTATGTGGGTACTTCAGGCTGGCTTTTATGCCACATGCCCTACAAGAAAACAGATCTTTTTCATAATATGGGGGCGATGCCCTCTGCCATCCCGGGCAAATATCTTCTGCTCAATGAACAGGATATTGCAGGGGAAGCTCTGAATTTTTTAAAAGACAATCTCATTTATCCGGAAGATGAACTGACACCCGCCATAAAAGTTAAAGATGTGCACAAAGCATTTAATGCAATGGCGGCTAAAATCCCACCCGGGTGTGACAACCTTATATTCACCCCCTGGCTTAATGGAGAAAGATCTCCTGTCGAAGATCCCTATACAAGATCAGGATTTTACAATCTGTCTTTAAATACGACACGGGCCCATATGGTCAGAGCAGTGTTTGAAGGCGTTGCCTTTAACGGCAAATGGCTGCTGAAATATGTTGAAAAGCTGATCAAAAAGAAAATGAAAACCATAAACATTATCGGCGGCGGTGCCAAATCTGATCTCTGGTGTCAGATTCATGCCGATATTTTGAACCGGACCATCAGAAGGGTCAAAAACCCCATCCAGGCAAATGTAAGAGGGGCAGGGCTTATTGGATCTGTTGCCCTTGGATATATTAAATTTGATGAAATACCAGAAAGAACGGAATATGACTCAATTTTCAAGCCCAATCCAAAAAACCTTAAACTCTATAAAAAATTATTTAAACAATACCAGGCCATTTATAAACAGAATAAAAATATATATAAAAGGTTAAATAAATAAAAATGATTGAAAAACTATTTAGTTTCATCCCGCAAAAACTTGCCTGCTTTATGGAAAGGCATTTAAAAAAAATACCCTATGTGAAAAAAAGGGTCGATAAAGAACTAAATAAGGTTGTCAAAGATCTTGAGACATCTTTAAAACCCTATAAAGATGTCTTTAACTCAAATA
>JABIYQ010000180.1 GCA_018702715.1 Desulfobacula sp.
AGGCCCAGAACCCCGCCCGCAAATCCCTGAATAAGACCTTCTATATAAAAGGGAGCCTTAATAAAAGTTTCCGTCGCACCCACAAGACGCATGATGTCAACTTCAATTTTGCGGGAATAAAATGCAAGGCGTACTGTATTTGCAGTAATAAACAGGGCCATTAAAAAAAAGAAACCGCACATGGCATATCCGGTAATTTTAAACAGGTTAAAAATTTTTAAAAATTTACCCAGCCAGCCTTGACCATATTCAATGTCGTCAACAATATCAATGGCTTTTATGTTTTCAGCAAGGGTTTGAACTTCTTTTAAATTGTTATGGGATCTAATTTTAATTTCCAGGGCATCGGGCAAAGGATTTTTTTTTAAGGTCGCCAAAAAAGTGGTTTGGGAGGCCATACTTTTTTTAAGTGTATCAAGGGCTTTTTCTTTTGAAATATAGACTATTTCATCGATATCACCCAGGGAATTTATCCGGGCTTTTAATTGGGGCAACTTATCCGCGTTAAAGCCATCTTTAAGATAGATCATGGCCCGTCCGCCCTGGTTCCATGATTCAATAATCCTTCCTGCATTCTCAAAAAAGAGCAAAAAAACACTGACCATCAGTATGGAAAGGGAAATTGTTATAATAGTAATTAAATTTAAGAATTTGTTTGACAGGATATCTGCCATGGCTCTTTTTAGAAAATGGATCATTTAAAAAATCTCTTTTATTTTAAAGCATGATATCGTTACTTATAATTCTACCGGCATTGAGTTCAATATTTCGGCCTTGAATCGTATTCTTCATGAGATGCAAATCATGGCTGGCAATCAAAATAGTTGTCCCCTTTTTATGGTATTCCATTAAAAAATCAAGGATAGCCCTGGCAGAGGTCGTATCCAGGCTGCCAGTGGGTTCATCTGCAAGAATAATGGAAGGTTCCCCAACCACAGCCCTTGCCACGGCAACCCGCTGCTGCTCTCCTCCTGAAAGTGTTAAAGGAAAAGCCTTGGCCTTTTTTACCATGCCTGTGCTTCTCAATACCTGCATGACTTTTTTTTTGATGAAAGAGGGTTTTTTCCCGGCAGCTTCTAAAACAAGGGCTATGTTTTCATAGACCGTCCGGGTGGGAATCAATTTAAAATCCTGGAATATAATTCCAAACCTCCGCCTTAAAAACGGGAGTTTGGAAGCAGAGATCCTGGAAAGATTCATGCCGTCGATCAGGACCTGTCCTTCATAAATATTCTCATCAAGATACAATATTTTCATCAGGGTTGACTTTCCCGCTCCTGACGGACCCGAGATAAAAATAAATTCACCCTGTTCAATATCCAGGGAAATATTTTTTAAAGCAAGCTTTCCCCCAAACCTTTTACTGACATTAAACAACCGGATCATTTAGTCACTATTCTTTTTCTTATTCATATCTTAACAATTGTAATACCAGAACTCTGACCATAATTGACTGGGACTAAATTTACTGTTATAAACTGCCTGTGTCAAGGAGTGCTGAAAAACAGTTTTCCTTACAATGAGCCTTCACTGTTACCGTAAAACGGCTTCTTCCACTCAGTGAAGGCTTCTATCTTTTTAAAGGGAAGTAGAAAAAAGAAATAAGGTAAAAAATAAAAATGATATTATTCGATTCCCATGCTCATATTGATGATGACTGCTATGATAACGACCTTCAAGATGTTATTGATCGAGCACAAAATGAAAATGTTAGAGGCATCATGATTGTGGGTATTGATATCAATAGATCATTAAAAGCCGTAAAAATAGCAAATACCTATAAAAATATCATAACCTCTGTGGGTTTGCATCCCCATGATGCAAATTTATGTTCCAAAGAAAATCTGGACACTTTGGTATGTGTTGCCAAAGAAAATTCATGTGTAAAGGCATGGGGAGAAATCGGCCTTGATTTTAACCGGATGTTTTCACCTTCTAAAGAACAAGAGGATTGTTTTGTCAAACAACTTGAGATTGCAGGCAGTCTTGATTTGCCATTGATTTTTCATGAACGCGATTCAAAGGGTAGATTTTATGATATTTTGAATTCGGAGGGTCCCAAAAGCCGCAAAGGTGTCATACACTGCTTTTCCGGCACAAAAGAAGAGCTTTTCAGGTATCTTGATCTGGGATACTATATAGGTATTACAGGTATTCTTACCTTAAAAAAAAGAGGGGAATATTTAAGAAGTATTGTATCTTGTATTCCAGAAGACCGGATACTCATTGAGACAGATGCGCCTTACCTTACACCAGCTCCTCAAAAAAATAAATTCCGACGTAATGAACCCGCTTTTGTAAAATCAGTCCTGATAAGACTTGCTGAAATTAGAAATACAGATCCTGAAATTCTTTCACAAGCTGTGTATAATAATACCAGGACACTTTACAGGGTTGATTTTTAGTTTATTGGACAAAAAAAGTCCGGTCGTTAATTTTTTTGCATGAGTTTGGCCACAGCCTTTTCAAGGCCATCCAGGGATAATTCATACATGGGGAAAACTTTTTCGATGGCCATTATGGTATGGGTATATCCCCACATACCCTCTGAAACCGGATTGAGCCATACAGAGTGTGGAAAAGTTTTATTCAAAAAACGCAATTGCTCTAGGCTGGGCAGGCCACTTCTTTCCGAGATATGGATAGATCCATCCTGGGCCATAAGTTCATAGGGCGCCATGCTGGCATCGCCTATCACAATCAGTCTTGTATCAGGATCAAGACGTGAAAATTCAATAATTTTCTTTGGTTTTTTATACCGGGACGGATCTTCCCAGACATGGTCATAGATCGTATTATGGAAAAAATAGGTTTTAACTTCCTTAAACTGGGATCTGGCATAGTCAAAAAGTGTTTGAACTACCTGGATATAAGGGTCCATTGACCAGCCGCCGTTATCTATGGCCAGGATAATACTGAGTCTGTCTTTTAATGCTCTGTCAAAAACAAGCTCTATTTCTCCACCATTTCTCAGGGTTTCCCTGATGGTGTCATCAATATTGATCATATCCCTGGGTCCTGCCGGAATCAAGTTTCTTAACCGTTTGAGGGCCTCACTCATTTTTGCCTGGGTTAAAGGTCCTGCGGTTGAGTAATCTTTATACCGCCTTTCATTGGCAACTTTTACAGCAGATTTGTTTCTGGATTGGCCGCCAACCCGCATGCCGCCGGGGTGGTAGCCTGAATGTCCCACAGGAGAATATCCTCCGGTACCGATCCATTTACGACCACCATGATGTTCTCCCTCCTGATCCTTGAGCCGTTCCTTAAAATATTCAATCAATTCTTCGGGCGACATTTTATTGAGCTCTTTTTCATCCATCCCCAATGCATCAGCCAGGGCCTTGGGATTTTTAAGCCATTCATCCAACATTCCCCGTGCGATTTCATCGATTTCAAAGCCATCATTTTCAGGCAGAGGAACGCCTTCAAAATGGTGGGCAAAAACCTGATCATAAAGGTCAAAATATCTCTCGCTCTTGACAAGAATGGATCTGGCGCAGGTATAAAAATCATCCAGGTTATTAATAATTCCCTGGTGTAATGCCTTTTGCAAAGTTAAAAAAGAGGTGGGAGATACGGGTATTCCAATCTCTTTTAAGGTATAGAAAAATTTTAAAAACATAGATTACCTTAAATTAAAACATTCGTCTTCTTGATGCCAGATTTGTTGCTCTTTCATAGTCAGGACTTTTCTTGAATAAGACGCCTAAAAATGGAAGTTTGCCTTTAACAAGGTCCTTTGCTCTGAAATCAGGATCTGCATTTAACGCCCTTATCCAGTTTATCAATTCCCTGGTTGCTGGTTTTTTCTCTATGGAATCAATTTCCCGCATGCTGTAAAAGGCATCAATGGCATTTTTTGCAAGTGTTGAATCTATGTTTTCAAAATGAACCCCTATGATTTTTCTCATCATTTTGGGATCAGGAAAGGCAATGTGATGAAAATTACACCGGCCAAGAAAAGGATCGGAAAGATCTTTTTTTGCATTGGAGGTAATAATGATAACCGGTCTGTGTATGGCCTTCATGGTTTTGTCGGTTTCAATGATATCAAACTGCATCTGATCAAGGACATCCAGCATATCATCCTGGAAATCTGTGTCGGCCTTGTCTATCTCATCGATGAGTAATACAGTTTTTTTGTCAGCGCAAAAAGCCTGACCTATTTTGCCCATTTTGATATATTCATCAATATTGCTGACATCCCTTTTGGAATCCCCAAACCGGGAATCATTCAAACGAGTAAGTGTATCATATTGATATAAGGCTTCAATAAGTTTCATGCTTGATTTTACATTCAAAACAATTAAGGGCATATTTAAATTTTCAGTAATGGCATGGGCAAGCATGGTTTTGCCGGTTCCGGGCTCTCCTTTGAGGAGTAAAGGCATTTCTAGTTTCATTGATATGTTGACAATTGAGGCAAGTTCCTGATCAAGGACATATTTTTTTGCACCCTGAAATTCAGTTTTCGGTTCCTGATACATAAAGCATCTCCATATATAGTTGTTAAATTTTAAAATTAAATTTAAGGGCTAATAATAATCACAAAATAGCGGCCCACAAGTTTTTTTTAAAAATTTATGGTTAAAAAACACGACAAAAATGTAACTTTAAATTTACCATAGAAATTCTAAAAGATTGACACCTTACAGACTTAGTGTTAAACCTTTTTATTTGATTTAATAACAGCATAAAGCGAAGAGGAGTATGCTATGATGGGACTAGGAATGCCGGAACTGATAATTATTCTTGTAATTATTCTTATTATATTCGGCGCAGGAAAACTTCCTGAAATCGGTGCAGGTCTGGGTAAAGGAATTAAAAATTTCAAAAAAGCCACCAAGGATCCTAAGATCGAGGCCAAAGAAGACGAGCCGGAAAAAATTGAAAAAGACTGAAAAAAATAATTATTGTGCCATTCATAGCAGCCACCTTTGGATAAAAGTGTGGCTGCACCAGCCCTTTCTTAGTAGTTCCTCTCTTTAAAACTATTGTCACCTGTAGCCTATTTTTTGATATCTATTTGTCAAGTTACAAAAATGGAATTTATTTTAGTTATTTTATAACATTTTTGTCATAAAATTTTGATATCCACTGGCTTTTCCCCTATATTCTTTAATGCAAAGGGCAAAGCTCTGACCAGGCATGGTCTGGCACGGCCATTGCTTATATGTCTAAACTAATAAATATTATTAAAGCCTAATATTAAAGACATGGATAAAAAAAACACAGACATATTGATCAAAAAACGTGAGATACTGATAGGTCAATTCCTTAGCGGGGATGAACCTGAGTTTCTTGAAAAACACTCATCTATTCTGGATGAATATTTTTTTACAGTGTTTGAAAAGAGTATTACTGCAAGAAAAATGACAATGGCAAAAAATCCCTTTGCGATCATTGCACTTGGCGGGTATGGCAGAAAAGAGCAGTGCATTCATTCTGATATTGACCTTTTAATCCTGTTTGAAAAAATAGTCCCACCTGAAGTAGAAGCCTTTTTACAAGAACTGCTTTACCCTTTGTGGGATGCGCGATTTGAAGTCGGATACGCAGTGAGAAACGTTAGCGAGTGTATTGAAATGGGCTTTGAACGGTTTGATATTTTAACCACTATACTGGATGCCAGATTTATTTGTGGTGCATCATTGGTTTATACTGGTTTTATGGAAAAATTCAGATCAGACCTGTCTGGTAAACGCCTGAAACATACCCTGAACTACCTGTATGAGCATGGAGAAAAAAGACATTTTGATTTTGGTGACTCAACCTACCTTATTGCTCCGGATTTAAAGTCTGGTTTTGGTGGACTCAGGGATTATCATACACTTTTATGGTATGCAAAAATAAAATCAGGTATCAAGACAAGAAGAGATCTGGAATATTATGGATTTCTTTCCCATTTTGAATATTCATCATTGACAGAGTCTTTAACAGATATTTGGAAAATAAGAAATTTTTTGCATTCCATAACAAAAAGAAAATGCGACACCCTTTATTTTGAATACCAGACAGAACTTGCAGGTCTTTTGGGTTATCACTCAAAAAATCTTCAGCCGGATGTAGAACGCTTTTTAGGCGATCTCCATAAACGCCTGGATTTTTTAAAACAGATTAACCAGATTACCTATGAAGATATCTTTGGAACCACCCGGGTTAAAAAAGGAACCACAGGATTTCACCTCACAAAAATAGATGGTCTGGTGATTAAAAAAAGAAGACTTAATTTTGCTAATACAGTTGCTGTTTTGCAAAAACCAGATCTTTTATTAAAGATATTTCTTGAAAGCGGGCTTAGAAAAATTCCGTTATCCATTGAGGCCAGAAGAATTGTCAGTGAATTCTTACATCTTGTTGATAGTAAAATTAAAAAAGATCCAGACTGTATAAGAATATTTAAAAAAATCATGTCCCAGTCATACTGGGAATTCAATGTATTGAACGTTATG
>JABIYQ010000388.1 GCA_018702715.1 Desulfobacula sp.
ATCGGGTATTCCCTTTGAAATGGGTATGATTAGAAACCATTATGTGGGGCGAAGCTTTATCCAGCCCACCCAGTCCATGAGGGAATTTGCCGTGCGCGTGAAACTCAATCCGGTAAGAGAATTGATAAAAGGCAAAGATATTATAATTATTGAAGATTCCATCATTCGCGGTACCACTGCAAAGACCCGGGTCAAGGCATTGCGGGAGCTTGGAGTTAAAAAAATCCATATGAGGATCTCATGTCCGCCCCATAGATTTCCCTGTTATTATGGAATTGATTTTTCTTCTAAGGGAGAACTGATTGCCGCCCAGAAGTCAGGAGATGATCTCAAAGATTACCTGGGACTTGACTCTTTGCATTATCTTACCATTGAAGGTATGCTGGAAGCTTCCGGGGTTAAAAACCCGGAACAAAACTTTTGTAAAGCATGTTTTGACGGAAATTATCCTGTGCCTTTTGATCCGAAATTTACCAAGCAGTGTATGGGATAGAATGACAAACAGGACCGTTGCATTTTCAAAAGATTCTTCCAATCTATTTTTTCACATCTTAACAAAATGCAATCTTTGTTGTTCCCATTGCTATATTAATAAGGAACAGCACGGGGATAACACCCTTAATATAGAAACCATACAGAACTGGCTCGCTCTTTTTTCAAATAGATCTGATTTAAATAAAGAAGATTTCAATCATGCAAGCCAAACCAATATCATTTTTTTAGGGGGTGAGCCCACCCTTCATCCTGATCTTTACCTGGCTGTGAAAGCGGCTAAACGACTGGGGTTCAAATCCATCACTATCGATACCAACGGATACTTATTTAATAACATCCTGGAAAAAATTTCCTGTGATGAGATTGATTTTTTTTCTTTTTCTCTGGATGGAGCAACAAGAAAGACTAATGATGCCATAAGAGGAAAGGGGAGTTATGATAAGGTCATTCAAGGTATAAAAAATGCCTGCGTCAAAAACTTTTCCAGTTCAATCATCTATACTGTATCTGATATTAATATTCATGAACTTGAGTTGATGCCGGATTTGGTTAAGACGCTGGGTATCAAACACTTTTTTATACAGGTGATTGGCATTAGAGGTGAGTCCTTAAAAATGGATAAAAAACTTCAGGTCTCCAAAGAGACATGGCTTCAAACGATTCCAAAAGTTGCGGAAACAATTGCTTCTTATGGCATTAAGGTAACCTTTCCCAAGGTATTTTTGGACAACGACGAATCTTTCCAATGTGCAGGCAAAGTTGCTGACAATTATTTTGTATTCCCCAATGGAAGGGTGTACCAATGCCCAATTTGCGAGGATTTTCCTTTACATTCCTATGAAATTAAAAACAATCAATTAATCGCCACACCTCAAATTAATGAAAAAGACTTGTTCAATCTCACCATTGCTGAAGGCTGCGTCATGAACAAAATGATTCAACCTCAGAACATTTCTTATACCAAAAACGGGAATCCAGCATATCAGATAGCCTGCTGTATGTTAAAAGAAGAAAAATTCAACTAAAGGGAAAAATTAGTGTCAAAAATTACGATCAGAAAAGCTGTCATTGAAGATGCAAACCTTATCCTGTGCTTTGTACATAAACTTGCAAAGGAAGAAAAAGCTAAACATGAAGTTGAGACCAGCCGGAAACAGCTGATAAAAACACTATTTGGAAAAAATTCAACATCCCATGCCGTCATATGTGAAGCTGG
Source organism: Desulfobacula sp. (assembly GCA_018702715.1). Lineage (GTDB taxonomy): Bacteria > Desulfobacterota > Desulfobacteria > Desulfobacterales > Desulfobacteraceae > Desulfobacula. The sequence continues at coordinate 1,712 of JABIYQ010000388.1, forward strand.
CGGGATACCCATTGGCCATGCGATTTACTTTTTTAACTATTCCACATGGCAGGGGAAAAACGGGCTCTATATAGAAGACCTATACATTCTTGAGGAATACAGAAATCTTGGTGCTGGAAAACAAATTATAAAACACCTCTCCTGCCTGGCTCTTGAAAAAGACTGCGGCAGGGTAGAGTGGTCAGTACTGGAATGGAATGAGCCCGCCATTAAATTTTACAACTCTTTGGGAGCCAAACCCCAAAAGGAATGGGTTCGATACAGGTTGTCCGGCAGCTCGTTAAAAGATGCGGCCGGTCATTTTTAGGCAGCTTACAAGTGCTGTCACTAAATTACCGGTTTTCCAAAATGCCTTTCCAGGTTTAAATTTTTCTCTTCCTTTTCCTTAATTTTTAAGATATTCCTTAATTTAAGGTGGTTTATAAAACAGGGTATTTTTTTTGGGTTCCCATAGATGCCTGCGTTGATATATTTTATAAAATTTCTTCTCCTTCTGTAATAATTTTGAACTTCCTGTTGAAAAATCCTTGAAAAAACCGCCAATTAAGGCTGAAAAATATTTTTTTAAACAAACCAAGATTAACTCTACTGCAAAGGGGTAAAGGGTGAAGCATATGACCATACAGCCAAATATGACTGACTATCACAAAGAGTACAAAGAGTTCAAATGGGCTGTTCCTGAATATTATAATTTTGCCGCTGAAGTTATTGACCGCTGGGCCCGGGACAAAGAAAAGCTTGCCATGCTCTGGGTGGATGACATGGGAACAGAGATTAGAAAAACCTTTAATGACATCAGTATTGCCTCTAAAAAACTGGCTAATATTTTCAAAGAACAGGGTATTGGGCAGGGAGATGTTGTCATTGTAGTTCTTCCAAGAAATATTGAATGGTGGATCGCTTTTACAGCCTGTATTCGATGCGGTGCCATGATAGCACCGGGAACTACTCAGCTTACCTCAAAAGATCTGGCATTTAGAGCCAACAAAGCATGTGCCACCTGTATTATTACCAATCCTGCCGTTGCAGCAATATTTGATGAGGTGGCAGACACATGTGAGTCTGTAAAATCAAAAATTGTGATTGAAACCCCTGTTGACGGATGGGTCTTTTTTGATGATGCTATGAAGAATGCATCTAAAAAATTTGAAACCGCTAAAACAAAAGCTGAGGATAATTGTCTGGTTTATTTTACATCTGGTACAACCGGATTCCCCAAAATGGCCCTTCATAGCCACTCCTATGCTATCGGACACCAGGTAACTGGAAAATACTGGCTGGATTTAAAAGAAGATGACATGCACTGGAATGTATCTGACACTGGTTGGGCAAAGGCTGCATGGTCAAGTTATTTTGGTCCATGGAACCAGGGATCTGCCCAGTTTATTCATCACACAGATAGATTTGATCCCATAACCACTCTTGGTTTGCTGGCCAAATATCCTGTTACCACCATGTGCGGTGCCCCCACCATTTACAGGATGCTTGTGTTACAGGATCTGTCTCAATACAAATTTTCCACCCTTCGGCATTGTGTGGGTGCAGGTGAACCCTTGAACCCGGAGATCATCGAAGTTTGGGCCAAAGCTACTGGTTGTATTATAAGAGACGGGTATGGCCAGACAGAAACTGTTCTTCTTGCCGGAAGTTTCCCCTGCATCGAGCCTCGGTTTGGTTCCATGGGAAAACCCACCCCAGGTATTGACTTGCATGTGATTGATGCTAAGGGCAATATCCTCGGGCCAAACCAGGAAGGAGATATTGCAGTAAGAGTAGAACCTGAAAGACCTGTCGGACTCTTTAAAGAATACTGGAAAGAACCTGATAGAACCGCTTCTTCATTTATTTTTGGCTGGTATCTCACTGGAGATAGAGCCTATGTGGATGAAGATGGATACTTCTGGTTTGTGGGAAGATCCGATGATGTTATCTTAACTTCCGGTTACAGGATAGGGCCTTTTGAGGTGGAAAGCGCCTTGATCGAGCATCCGGCAGTTGCAGAGTCTGCTGTGGTTTCAAGCCCGGATAAAACCCGGGGCGAAGTGGTTAAGGCTTTTGTCATTCTTACTCCGGATCATGAACCCAGTGAGGCTTTAACAAAGGAACTACAGAATCATGTAAAAAAAACCACTGCCCCTTATAAATACCCAAGGAAAATAGAATATGTAAAAGAACTGCCTAAAACCATTAGCGGCAAAATACGCAGGATTGAATTAAGGGACTCTGAGTGGGGCAGATAAGCCTTTATTAGATAACCCATAAGAATGCTCAATTTTTGCAGGCCGCCTTTAAACCAGGATGCCTGCAAAAAGTCTTGATCCAGTATTTTAGCATCATTAAAGTGATTGTTTTGAACAATTACTTTTTCTTTTTTCGTTTCTTCCTCTTCTTTTTTTCCCACTCTTCCTGTTCTCTGATTAAATCCTTAATACTTTCTTTTTCGCTGGATAAAGAAAGGGTAAAAGCATAATCCTTTTTAGCCATGGGAATGGTTTCAATTTTTTTATTTAAAAACAGCTGGATATCTTCAAGCCTTTCTTTTTCTTCCGTGCTGCAAAATGATATGGCAATGCCTTTATTAACGCCTCTGCCTGTTCTTCCCACCCTATGGACATAATTTTCGCTTTTTTCAGGAAGGTCATAGTTAATTACATAGTGAACATCGGCAATATCAATTCCCCTGGCACTTACATCCGTGGCAATCAAAATGTTGTTCTCACCTTGTTTAAATCGGTTCATAACATCTGTCCTGTCCTTTTGATCTTTTTCCCCATGAATGGTTGCAGATTTAATATCACTTCTTTCAAGGGCTTTTGACACCCGTTCCGCCCGGACCCTGGTTCGGATAAAAACAATAATCCGTGCTTCTGGGTTGTCGCTGATGAATCTTCGTAAAAAAAAGCGTTTATCATCCATTTCAACAAATATCACAAAATGGGATACATTTTTAGAAACCGGGTCATCCGGGGAAATTTGAATCCTGATAGCAGATGATTTTACCTGGGAAAAAGCAAGTTTTTTAATCTCCTTATTGATTGTGGCGGAAAAGAACAGGGTCTGGTGCTTTTGAAAAAGTTTTTTCTTCACAGCACTGATATCTTTGATAAATCCAAGATCCAGCATCTGGTCGGCCTCATCAAGAACAAGGGTGTTCACCTGTTTCAAGTTTATAGCCCCCTGGCTGATCAAGTCAAACATTCGCCCGGGTGTTGCCACAAGCACATCTATTCCATCGCCGAGTTTTTTGATCTGGGGATCCTGCTCAACCCCACCATAAACTGCAAATGCCTTTACCTTAGTGTGTTTTGAAAGTTGATTAAATACAGTACCAATTTGAGCTGCCAGTTCCCGAGTAGGTACCATTACAATACACTTAATTCCCCAGGACTGCTTGGATTTTTTTGTCCTGTGAATCTTATCTATTACAGGGATGGCAAATGCTGCTGTTTTCCCTGTGCCAGTCTGAGCTATAGCAAGCACATCCTCTCCCTTTATAATAGAGGGAATGGCCTTAAACTGGATGTCAGTGGGTCTTTTAAATCCAAGTAAGGACAAATTTCTCTTTATGCTTGACGATATATGATATTTATCAAATTTCATACACTTCCTATTATTTTTCAGATTAAAACCTTAAAATACAGAGAAATTCTGTAAAATGCAATATCAGAACTTCAACATATCAGAACTACACGGGCTTTGATAATTGTATTGAGAAATGGCCTCTTTTGAGCTTTACTCTTTGCCACTATTATACTTGATATTTTTTATTGACAATACTGGAAATAAAAGTAATACATTAATATTGAAATTCGATATCGATAATCGATAAATGAACTACCCGCTGCAAGTAGCAGGTTATCGATGCAGGATACTATCAATTTTAACGTCGCAAGCAACGGGGTATTAGACCCAAGCTTAGCAATAAAAGGTCATACTGGTAAAATGAAAAAAAAAATATTGCAAAAACTCTACCAGGGTTTTGTCCAATTGCATATCCTGTACCATAGTAAAAAAGATCGGGTATACGGAGTCTGGATGATGGATGAACTTAAAAGACATGGATACAACATCGGTCCGGGAACCTTATACCCCCTCTTGAATAAAATGGAACAAAGCGGTCTGCTAATAAAAGAGAAACAGGTTGTAAAGGGTAAAGTCAGAAAATATTATTCCATTACACAATTGGGCATTGAAGTTTTCAAGGATGCCGAACAAAAAGCAGCCCAGCTTTTCCATGAAATTAAGGGCATACAAAATGATAAAATTTGAATCTGTATATCTAAAGAGAAATGGTAAAGAAATTTTATCTGGTTTAAACTTTTTTGTTAAAAAAAATGAAAAAGTCCTGATTCAAGGCAAATCCGGTATTGGGAAAACAACATTATTTAAAATTCTTCTTGGATTTGAGCCGATAGATAAGGGAAGGGTCACTTTTAATGGCCTTGATATTGTTAAAGAACATATAAAGGATATCCGTCAACAGATATTTTACCTAAGCCAGGATATTGATCTTAAGAATGAAAGGGTAAAAAATCTTCTTGATGAAATTTGGGAGCATAACTTATCAAAGAATCGGAATAAAACTCATTTTGAAAGATGGATAAATTTTCTTGATTTAAATGATATAATCCTAAATCAATCCATAAAAGAGCTATCCGGTGGAGAACGCCAAAGAATCGGGTTGTTAATAGGTTTTCTTCTGGATCGTCCTGTCTGGCTTTTAGATGAACCAACATCAGCTCTTGATGACACAATGAAAAATAAAATAGCAGGTCATATCCTTGGTCTGAATAAAACCATTATTATTATTTCCCATGATGCTGTCTGGAAAAAAAACAATTCAATTAAAATTGAAAGGTGGTGAAAAATTGGGTGCTCAGGATCTTACTATTTTATCGATTGCTTCTTTATTAGTTTTTCTTATCCCTGTTTTATATATCAACAGACGTTTGAAACTCACAATTAATAAAACCATTGGAACTTCCATCTTCAGAATGTGTGTTCAATTGAGCTTTGTAGGGATTTATCTTGAATTCCTCTTCAAATATAATTCGCCAATTTTAAATATAATTTATCTTTTAGTTATGATATCCATCGCCTGTCAGTCCATTTTAAAAGCAAGCAATCTTAAAGTTTTAAAGTTTTTTTCCCCTGTATTTTTTTCTTTGCTTATCCCCTTTACCATTATTTTATTTTTCTTTAATGCAGTGGTGGCAAGAATCGACAATCTGTTTGAAGCAAAATATTTGATTCCAATTGGCGGCATGCTGCTTGGCAATTGCCTCAGGAGTATCATTATCGGATTGAATAATTTTTATTCAGGAATAAAAAAAGATGAAAAAGTATATATTTATTCCCTATCTTTATTTTACAGCCGCATCCCGGCATTAAAACCCTATTTTAAGGAAAGCATTATCGCATCAATCACTCCGACAATAGCCTCCATGGCAACCATTGGTCTTGTATCTTTGCCCGGCATGATGACCGGTCAAATTTTAGGAGGCTCTATTCCCATTGTGGCCATAAAATACCAAATTGCCATCATGCTATGCATTTTCTACACAGAATATTTCAGCACAATCTTGTCTGTTTTATTTTCTTTAAAAATAGGATTTAATGATCTTGATGTTTTGAATCAGGATATTTTTATTTCAAAAGGGTAGCCTGTCTTTTTTTTAAATAAGTGGCTTATTATATTGAGATTCTCATACTTGCCGGTTAAAATTTTTTCTTGACACTTGGATTTAATACGTCTATTTTAGCAGATGTTTCAGGTGCTGCGTATGCAGTTAAGAGGGAATCCTGTTAAAGTCAGGAGCGGGCCCGCCGCTGTAACCGGGGATGAACGTCACATTTACCACTGTTAAATTAGGCTGTTTTAATGGGAAGGCGTGGCAAGTAAAGAAATCCGGAAGTCAGAAAACCTGCCTGGAAATTTGATCATATTGCTTGCGAGGACGTGGGCTGATCTATAAAATGTGGATAAAGACGGTTCCCATATCAGATGTATTCTGGTGTGGGATTTTTTAGTTTATGCCCAATCCCGCGTTATTTTAAATCATTGTAACCGAGGAAATGTTATGAAAAAATTTTATTTTACTCTGTTGATACTCTTTATGGGCATGATTTTAAGTTCACACCTGCACGCCAAAACCGCTATCATTATAGCAAGCTTTGGAACCACTAAACCACAAGCTGTTAAATCCATAGATAATATAACATCCAGGGTAAAGTCGGCTTTCCCTGGCATTGAAGTCCGGGTTGTGTTTACATCCAATATTATCCGGTCGATTTGGGAAAAAAGGGCCCGGAATCCAAAAAAATGGACAGACAAGGGAATAAGTGAAGAAATTCTTTTTACAAAAAATATACTTAGTACCTTTGGCGACCTTAAAAGCAAAGGATTTAAGGATGTTATTGTTCAACCCACCCATTTGTTCCACATGGAACAATATCATGATTTAATGCAATATGTGAATGCGGTAAAGGCTATTAAAACCATCAGAGATAAGTGGAAACCTTTTAATAAAATTGCTCTTGGCAGACCCGCCCTTGGAACTGTTGGTGATGTATATCCTTACCATGATGATCTTAAAAAGGCTGTAAAAACCCTATCCAATGATATTACGCTTGCCGAAAAAAAAGGGGCTGCGCTTGTTTATATGGGCCATGGAAATGAGTTATGGTCCACAGGTATTTATGTTGAGCTCCAGCAATTAATGAGAAACACTTATCCTGAGGTTAAAACCTTTATAGGAAGCGTAGAAGGGTATCCCGGGCTTGAAGAAATTAAGAAAAGCCTTGGTCATTATTCCCCTAAAATTGAGAATGTCCTTTTAAAACCATTAATGATTGTGGCAGGAGAACATGCAAAAAATGACATGGCTGGAGATGATGAAGACTCCTGGAAAACCGGATTAAGCAAAGCCGGTTTTAATGTTGAAATAATTCTCCAAGGTCTTGGATCTAATAATCAATTTGCCGATCTTTTTGTAAATCATATAAAAGATGTTGCAAAAGCCTCAGGCATAGACCTGTAGAACAGGGTAAGACTTTGAGTATACTGGTTAACATATTAAAAGGGAAAGCAGGATATCTTATGGTTCTATTCTCTCTTTTTCTTGTTATGATGATTCTCCTCTCCTTATCCATGGGATATATCCATATTCCAATGATGGATATCGTCAACATCCTTTATGGAAAAATTAGCAGCAACCAAACCATCCTGGAAAATACCAGTGCAACCCATCTGGCAGTGATCTTTGATGTGCGGCTTCCGAGAATACTTACCTGTGCTGTTGTAGGAGCGGCCCTTGCCGTTTCAGGGGGTTTGTTCCAGGGCATATTGTTAAATCCTCTTGCCGATCCTTATACGCTTGGCGTATCAGCAGGTGCTGCCTTTGGAGCAAGCATTGCCATTTTATTAAATTTAAGTGCAGCTTATGTTTCTGTTCCTGCATTTGCTTTTACAGGCGCATGCACTACTTTGTTTGTGGTAATATTTTTATCCTATTCTTCAAAAAATCCAATGTCCGGTCTTTCATCCAACAACCTGATTTTATCTGGAATAATTGTTGCTGCCATTCTATCTGCCGGCATTAGCTTTTTAAAATTTATTGCAAATGAGCAAGTCTCTGTCATTATTTTCTGGCTTATGGGCAGCTTTGCCTCCAAAACCTGGTTTGATTTTATTGCGGTTATGATTTTCCTGATTATCGGACTTTTTATTTCAATGTTTTTTGCCCGGGACCTGAATCTTATTTCCCTTGGAGCCAAATCTGCCACAAGCCTGGGCGTAGATCTAAAAAAAGTAACCATAATTTTGCTGATAACCGGCTCAATGATGGCCGCCATCTGTGTATCCGTATCAGGTATCATTGGCTTTGTAGGCCTTCTGGTCCCGCACACTATCCGATTTATCACAGGTCCTGATAACCGAAAACTGCTCCCTTTATCCATGATAGCGGGTGCTTTCTTATTGTTGTTTGCCGATACCATTACCCGGGCAGTCCTTCCCCATGAAATACCAATTGGTGTTTTAACCGCCTTGACAGGCGGTCCTGTCTTTTGTTGGATATTTAAAAAGAACAGGTTTAAATAGGAAAAAAATGAAATTAAATATAGATAACATTTCTTTTGCCTATGACCAAGATTATATTATCCAAAATATCAATTGTTCTTTTGTTTCTGGTAATTTTTATTCAATTATCGGCCCCAACGGCAGCGGAAAAACCACTCTTTTAGATTTAATTTCAGGCTTTTTAAACCCATGCAACGGTAATATCACTATTGATGAAACAAAGGTTTTATCTCTTTCTAAAAAAGACATTTCAAAAAAAATTGCACTGGTTTCCCAGGACTATGCAATCAATTTTCCTTTTAGAGTTAAGGATGCGGTAATGATGGGAAGACACCCTTATATCCCAAGGTTTTCACACCCCTCTGAAAATGATCTGGAAAAAGTGGATAGGGTGATGAAAACATGTGGAATCTCCCATTTATCCGATCGGAAGATTAATGAGCTTTCAGGAGGGGAAAGACAGCGGTGTGTATTTGCCAGAGCACTGTGTCAGGATACACCGATTCTATTGTTGGATGAGGCTTTCTCTAATATGGATATAAATCATACATTGCAAATGTTGCGCCTGGTAAAACGATCTGTAAGAGAAGAAAATAAACTTGTGATCAGCGTTTTTCATGATTTAAATATCGCCTCAACTTGGTCTGATGTGCTGTTGATGCTAAAAAAAGGTGAAATAACAGCATTTGGTAATTCACAGGATGTCCTCACGCAACAGACCATTAAAGATGTGTTTGATGTGTCGTCCATTGTTGAGTTTAACGAACATGCAAAAGCAAAGCAGGTGTATTATCCGTCCATTTAACCACATAAGCAGTATCACCATTTTTATGGTTTTATTTGTTTGCCTTAATTGTTCTGCTTTAACATTATCAGATAAAAAGGGAAGACAGATTTATTCTTCTAAACCCTTTACAAGAATCATCTCGCTCTATGGTGCGCATACTGAAAATCTTTATCATCTGGGCCTTGAAAATTCTATTATCGGAGTTTCCATTAATGACATCTTTCCATCCCAGGTGAGTGAAAAACCAAAATTTTCATATCATGATGACCCTGAAAAATTTTTAGCATTTATGCCGGACCTTGTTCTGATACGACCAATGATTGACAATGGCTATCCAAAATTGATTGCCCGTCTTGAAAAATCAGGTATCATAGTTGTTTCCCTTCAGCCTTCAGGTATAGCGCAAATGTATGACTATTGGTTAAAATTAGGCATATTAACAGGCAGAGAACAACAGGCTAAAAAAATGATCCATGATTTTAAGAAAAAAATAGACTATATCAAAATAAAAACCAAAGCGATTAAAATCAAAAAAAAGGTCTATTTCCAAGCGATTCATACAAGGATGAAAACATTTACTAAAGGTGCCATGCCAATTTTTGCACTTGAAACAGCCGGTGGTATCAACGTGGCTTGGGATGCTAAAGCATCAAGGAATACAAATATCGCCATCTATGGTAAGGAGCAGATACTTGCAAAAGCATCACAAATCGATGTCTTCCTTGCCCAAAAAGGGGTAATGAATGCCGTGAGTATTGAGCTAATAAAAAAAGAACCTGGCTTTGGTGTCATTAAAGCTATAAAAAATAATCAAATATATTTAATTGATGAAAATATCGTTTCCCGACCTGTTCCCAGGCTTTATAAAGGGGTTATCTCAATCGGGACGCTATTGTATCCAGATATTTTTAATCAATAAAATTCACAAAGGAGTAATAATGAAAAAAGAAGGAAAACTATTCGGTGTAGGTGTTGGACCTGGAGATCCCGAATTGATAACTGTCAAGGCTGTCAGAGTGATCAAAGAGGCTGATATTATTTTTACTGCAGCATCGACGAAAAACACTTACAGCCTGGCAGTTGAGATTGCATCTCCATATATTTCAGTTTCCGCCAAGATTGAAAAGCTATCTTTTCCCATGACAAAGGATGTCAAAAAGGTGGAAGCTGCCTGGATCCATAATGCAAAACAAATCGCAGCCGTCTTGAAACAAGGGAAAAAGGCGGTTTTTCTGACACTTGGAGATCCTACAACCTATTCCACTTTTGGCTATATTTTAAAAAAAATGAAATGCATTATGCCGGAGGCTGATATTGAGACCATTCCCGGGATCACATCCTTTCACGCGGCTTCAGCCCGTTTAAACAGGATACTAGTTGAAGGAGAAGAGTCATTGCTTGTGACTTCAGGGGCCTATGGCGGGGACGGTATAAGGCATATCAACGGTGTTGAAAATGTTGCCATAGTAAAGGCCTACAAAAATATTCAAGATATTAACAAGGCATTGAAAGAAACAGGTCTTGACAATAAAAGTGTTGCCGTATCAAAGTGTGGGCGAAAAAAAGAACAGATCATCAGGGATTTTGATGAACTTGAAAAACGATCTCCGGATTACTGGACTTTGATCCTTGCCTCTAAATGAAACCCAGGGATATAAAATATAAAGATCTTGGGGTTTCAATCATTTTTACCCTGGCCTGTATAGTTTTCAGTCTGTACTATTTTGAAAGCATTACCCTTGGGGTCTGTCTGAAAAAACTTGGACTACCCTTATTTAGGCTTATCTTTTTCATTTCTATCGGACTTTTAGCAGGCCAGTTGATCGAAAGCCTTGGCTGGACAAAACAGGTAGCCGTCATTGCCAGACCTTTCTTTGCCTTTTCAAATCTTGGGAATAGATGCAGTGCTGCCTTTACAACAGCTTTTATCTCCGGAGCTGCTGCCAATGCAATGCTTTTGGATTTTTATAAAGATAAAAAAATCAGTAAAATACAATTATTCCTGTCTAATTATATTAATCAGTTTCCAGCCTTTTTTCTTCATCTGCCGACAACTGTGTTTATTGTTTTACCCTTAACCGGTTTTGCCGGGGCACTTTATTTTATCATCACTTTTCTGGCTACGCTTTTCAGGACAATTTGTTTCCTTTTCTTTGGCAGATTTTATCTTAAGCCTGATCAAAATCTTGAAAAAAAAGATGACTATATTTTGTCTTCACAGAGAAAAAAGGAAACTAAAACAGATTTAACAGCCATAATAATTAAAATTAAATCAAGGCTTCCAAAACGTATAATCAATATTATTATCTGGGTTTTGCCGATTTATACCATTGTTTTTATACTCAATAGTAATGGATTTTTTGATTATCTGAACAAATCTCTGTCAGGAGCAGTCACTCTTACAATAATGCCGGTCGAATCCTTATCCGTCGTTATTTTGAGTTTTGCTGCGGAATTCACATCTGGGTTTGCAGCGGCAGGAGCATTGATGGATGCGGGTGTTATAACGATTAAACAAACAGTCATTGCTCTTTTGCTTGGAAATATATTGGCTTTTCCAGTTCGAGCCCTTCGACACCAGCTTCCCAGATATATGGGAATTTTCTCTCCCAAAATGGGGCTACAGCTGTTATTATCAGGTCAATTATTCAGAGTATTGAGTATTATCTTAATGGGAATCTTTTATTATATAGTGGCATAATATGAATCCAATAAACATTATCGGAATAGGACAAAGCAAAGAAGATCTTACTTTAAAACACCTTAAATTAATCAAAGAGTGTGACGTATTGATTGGTGGCAGACGTCACCTTGACTTGTTCGAGTATCCTGATAAACAAAAAATCTTTATCACGAGTCGCATTGACAGTGTTATTGAAGCCATTAAGGAAAAAATGAGTCTTCACAAAATTGTCGTTCTGGCTTCTGGAGACCCTTTATTTTATGGTATTGGCTCAACCTTACTCCAATATTTTAATAAAAAACAATTACATATTCATTCAAACATTTCCTGTGTGTCTGCTGCCTTTGCCGCTATTAAAGAGCCCTGGCACGATGCAAAGATCATAAGCCTTCATGGTAAACAATCCAACCCATTTTCCTTTAAAAGTCTTGCCAAAGAGAATAAAATTGCTTTTTTAACTGACCCTAAGATGACTCCACAATATATTGCAGCAGGCCTGACTGAATCAAGCCTAAATAATTTCAGGTTTTGCGTATTGGAAAATCTTGGAGATAAAAACCAGGAAAAAATAACATGGTTCAAAGACCCGGCTTTAGTATGTGACCAGATCTTTTCCCAGCCAAATATGGTAATTTTGCTAAAAGCCTTGAAAGAAAAAAGCAATTTTTCACATGAAACACATATCGGTATGGAGGATTCTTTATTTAAGCATTCAAAAGGGCTGATCACAAAATCTGAAATTCGATGTGTTTCATTATCCAAATTAAAACTGATTAAAAAAAATCATGTGGTATGGGATATTGGATCAGGATCAGGTTCTATTGGTATTGAAGCCTCACTTCAGGTTCCCTGGGGCAAAGTGTATGCCATTGAAAAACATCCAGGACGAATCTTGGATATTAATCATAATATTAAACGCTTTAATTGCGATAATATTAAGGTAGTAAATTCTGCCTTTCCCCTAGGCATTGAAAACTTAAAGACCCCTGATAGAATTTTTATCGGAGGGGGTGGTGAAAACCTTGAGAAAATTCTTAAGGCTTCATGTGACAGGCTTGCTACCTTAGGTGTCATTGTGGTGAATACTGTATTACTGCAAAGTCTTGAGACCTCTATGAGGATTTTAAAAGAATATCAATTTAATCCTCATATCATGCAAATTCAGATATCAAAATCTAAAGGCATGCCCTTTGGGGATCGCCTTGAAGCATTAAACCCGGTTTGGATCATATCAGGATCAAAACCTAAAACAAGGTAGGGTATATGAAGGACAATAATAAAGTTGTTTTTGCAGGAGCAGGACCGGGTGATCCTGATCTTATTACTATTAAAGCCATGAAAGCCCTGAAATCCGCTGATCTTATCATTTATGCGGGTTCTCTGGTTCCAGAAGCTGTGTTGTGCTGGAAGGGCGAAAAAACAGAAACCCGATCAAGTGCGGGCATGGATCTTAATCAGATTGTTGACGACATAAAGATCTATCATGACAAAGGCAAAAAGATTGTTCGTCTCCATACGGGTGATCCCTCATTATATGGTGCAATTTTTGAACAGATGAGGGAGCTTGAAAAATTAAATATTCCCTATGAAGTAATTCCGGGCGTTACAGCTGCATTTGCTGCTGCTGCCAGAATGAACATGGAGTATACACTGCCCGAGGTAACTCAAACCTTGATTCTGACAAGAATCTCCGGAAGAACCCCGGTTCCGGAATCCGAGGATCTTGAAAAATTGGCATCCCATCAATCTTCCATGTCAATTTATTTGAGTATTGGTCATGCTGATAAAGTTCAAAAAATATTGGAAAAACATTACGGCCCTGAATCCTTGTGTGCAATTGCCTATAAAGTAAGCCATCCCCAGGAAAAAATAATTTATACAAAAATAAAAAGGCTTGTTAAATCCTGTGAGGAAAATGCCATTACACGACACGCACTGATAATAGTAGGCAAATCTGTTAATGCAAGCATTGATCACAAGGCTGTTTTAAAATCAAAATTATATGATTCGGCATTTTCCCATGGCTATAGAAACAAAAAATAAAAGAATGCTACCAAGTCCTACTGCCATATGGTGTATTACTCCCAATGGAAAAATCCTTGGTCTAAAAATCAAGACTGCACTTAAAGATTCAACTCTTTTTGTCTCAAGAAAAATATGGCAAAAAGAAAATAAAATTCAAAATATTTTTAAATTTGAAAAATTATCCGAAGAGATACTTTGCCAATTTAATAAATTTTCCGGACATGTCTTCATATTTTCTACCGGGATTGTGGTTCGAATCATTGCACCTTTATTGAATTCAAAAATTCTTGACCCCGCAGTTGTTGTAGTAGATGACAATGGAACCCATGCTATCAGTCTTATCTCCGGTCACCTGGGAGGTGCCAATGCGCTTTCAAAAAAAATTGCTCACATTGTTTGTGGCACACCGGTTATAACCACTGCAACGGATACAAATAAATTGCCTGCCATTGATTTAATAGCAAAAGATAATGGCCTTTTTATTGAAACTCCTCAGAACATAAAACTTATAAACATGGCATTTCTTATGGGGAAACCTGTAAGTTTATTTGACCCTTTCGGTTTTGTTAAA
>JABIYQ010000382.1 GCA_018702715.1 Desulfobacula sp.
ACATGATTTTTTTGACTGTCTCAACATAGAGCCGTTAATGGTATATAGAACTGAAGATTTGAATTAGGTAAAATATTATCAGAGTTAACGGCGTTCATGGCTGAATTTCAAAACCACTTTTTAAAGGGAAAAATCCTGTGAACTATCCCTGTAAGTCCTTATTTTTATAAACTTTTCCGAATACAGCATATGGTATCGACAAACTTTTCATTCTCAGACTTGAGAATAAATTATATAGTCCCGAGAAGAATCAATTTATAAAAGGTTCCATTAAGGTATATTGGAGAAAAACATTCCTGACTAAAAAATGTCCATAGAAAGATGATTGCATAAAATAATTTATCAAGACACTTCATTCCCTCAATCAATCTCAGATTTCTGAGCAAGATCACCCCCATACCATACATAGAGCGCAAGAAGCGGTGACAATGATGTCTTTATACCATGAGGTATTCCTGATTTGTGATAAATAGGCCTCCCAGCTGGTCTTGATACCCAAGCATCATCACCTTGCACCCAAAATGTATCCTGATCTGAACTCAATGGTATATACACTTCTTCAGATTCATGATTGTGTTTAGGATATAAAACGTTTGGTCCCAGGAACAGGAACCCGCAGGCAATTTTTTCACTGGCAATAGGTCCTCTAAGACCTATTAACTCTGCCCAGCCATATTTATTTAAAAAAGTTTGTCCAAAATCTTCAACAGAATAGGTTTGTCCCCAACAAAAATACTCCGATATTGATTGAAATTGTTCAACGATACCACGAGTGCTAACATTTGCTCCTGTATCCAATTTCGGCAAATATGAAAAAACAGGCAGATCATTTTTTTGAACATCTCTTGTTTTGAAAGGTTCTGATGGGAACTTCTCAATAAACGGAGCAAGACCCTCATCATCAATATTCTTCAGATACTCAAATACAGCATTTGCAAGATCAGTTACTTTCATTTCTTCTTATCTTTAGTAGGCCTAACACTTCACCTACTCAAAACCTTTACACCCAGTTTCTTCAGCATGTTTTCTTGATTTTGGATATTTCCGGCAAGTTAACGGATTTGATCACTTTTTAATTTCTTTGTATAAATGAATTATAAAAAAAAGATGCGGAGTGCAAGGGAAAAATAAAATTACATTCAACTTTAGTGAAGATATATCAGAATAGACCAATCAATCGTCCATTACACTTATTTGGAGATAGAGTTGATTGGATGGAACTCAAGACTACTTGCATTATTCGAAAGCATTCAACTTTAATCTTTTTCTTTCGTGTGCGGATCAAGAATATTTATGAGCCTCTTTTCGAATATCTGACCCATCTGAACCCTCCACCGATTCCAATGAAAATATAGTTTATGCATTCAATTTGTAAATAGTTACCTGTCATACCCCCTGGGGGAAGGAGTCCTATGTCCTCATTGTAATAAATTTGTCAGGCTTACAGGAAATGTCCAGGAAGAAATTCACAATGCTGCATTTGAAGAATAATTTTATAAAATATTTTTTCTGGTATTATTTTGATCGGATATTTATTACCTCTTAATATCTATAGACTTGAATTGAAGGGTGGATATAGGGGTGGATGAATTTTTAGACACATAAAAAAAGGGTCCTGGAAAACTTCCAAGACCCTTGAATTTATTATGGAGGCGGCTTCCGGATTTGAACCGGAGAATAACGGCTTTGCAGGCCGTTTTATAAATATTACCTGTTTTTATATGTTCTTACTTATCAATACTTTATTTAATAAAATCAATACTTAATAAACATAGTCTTTTACCTTGACATACTCCTAATAACCTGTATATTTATATCAAAGGGGTGAAATAGGGGGTGAAATTGAAAAAGTATAAAGCCACAAGAAAGCAAAAGATTAAAACAAAAGAAGGAAAGGTAGAAACGATTGAAATACCTTACACTGGTGTATTCTATCGAATTGGAAAAAGAATCGCTGGAAATGGTACTGAAAAAATATATTACGTTACATACAAGAAAAATGGGGTGAAATTTGAAGAAAAAGTCGGCAGGCAGTATTCTGACCAAATGACCCCATCCAAGGCTTCAAATATCAGAGCGGATATAATCGAAGGACGGAAGCTTACTCGAAAGGAACAAAAAAAACTCAGAGAAAAGCAAAAAAAAGAGAAGGCCAACAGATATACCATTGATAGTCTTTGGGATGAATATGCAAAACAGAGAACCCAAAACCTCAACTTACAAAAAGACAAAAACCGATATGAAAAATATGTTAAGCCTAATTTTGGCAAAAAAGAAACCCCTGATATTTACCCGCTTGATATTGATAGGGTCCGGTTAAAATATTTAAAAAAATACGCCCCCCAGACAGTCAAGCACATCCTTGCACTGCTTAAAAGACTTATAAATTTCGGCGTTAAAAAGGCTTTATGCCCTCCCCTATCCTTTACCATTGAAATGCCAGAAGTCGATAATATTAAGGACGATTCCTTATCTGAGGACCAATTAAAAGATCTATTAAAAGTAATAGAAGCAGACGACCATCCTCAAGCAGGTAACATCATGTTGATAGCATTATTTACCGGGATGAGGCGTGGATCGCTTTTTAATTTAAAATGGTCAGATATTGATTTTAAAAAAGGGTTTATCAAACTTAGAGACCCAAAACCCGGGAAGGATGATATTATCCCTTTAAACAATCAGGCACGGGCTATTTTAGAAGGTCATATCAGAACAAAAAGCGAATATGTTTTTCCAGGTAAAGGCGGCCAGAAAAGAACAAATGCTCAAAAATCTATTAACAAAATTAAAAAAAATGCAGGGCTCCCGAAAGAGACCAGGCCCCTACATTCCCTTCGCCATACATTTGCTTCATTGGCTGTCAGTTCAGGAGAAATTGATCTATACACGCTGCAAAAACTAACTACCCACAAGACTTTTGCGATGCTTCAAAGATATGCTCACCTAACAGATAAACGGGTCAAACAGGGTGGAGATACTGCTGGTAATGCAATTGAAAAAGCAATGATGGAAACAAAAGATGATTCAAACATAGTGAATATTAAATAACTTCCCGGGATAGGTTGCAGCGGTACACTGTAACTGAAAAGGCAGTTTTCCTGCGCTGCCCTTCCCGTTTCGATAAAAATCAGGATTTGTGACAGGAGGCAGAATGAAACCTGAACTTCCATATTATGACATTAAAGAATTACGCAAGCGGTGGTCTGAGAATGGTCTGACAGAACAAGATCTTTTGAAGTATGGCGAGTCCGGCGAACTACAGTTTTCAATTCGGTTGGGCCCAAGCACTGAGCAGGCACACATTGAAATTTCTCAATATTATAAAGAAAAAGCAGTCGTACAACTTTCTGAAACTGACAAAGATATTTTTAAAGACTTTGGAAAAACTCCGCCCGATGAACAAACAATAACACGCAAGAAACTCTGTGATAAAAAGACAGTTTCTTTCAAAAGCAGGGAACTTTTTGATGTAACCCCTCTAATGGTAAGTGACTTGTTTCACTTGTCAGACAAAACAGATATCATACTTCGCATATTGCCATGGTGCACAGGTTGTGAACGTCACCCTTCTACCTGTGATGATAGGTTTACTGAGACTCGCTATGTGCTTAATCCTATACATGATCATGCAGATCAGGCATCACGACGTCATCCTGAAGATTTTACCCTCAGATATACTAAAAAAGACCTTGTAGTCAGGCCTGAAGAGGTTTTAAGATTTGAAGAGTCATTTGATAGTATAAACATTAGCTCAAACGGTCAGAGAGGTGAAGAGCTTACAACGGGAAATTCAATAGATAAAGGTGCTGAAGCGGGCGATACATTACACAATAAGGTCGAAAACCAAAAAGAATCATTTGAAGAATTGATTGAAAACTTAACAATCCGATATGAGGATAATTCTACGATAAGTTACCAAAAACCTGGGGAAGCCCCCAAAAAAGTTCTTGGAGATGATTTGTTTGCGATCAGTGAAAAGGGTAAAAACATAACTTGGAATGAGTTTTTAGAAATTCTTCAAGATTCTCCCGGCCATAATTATATCATAAAATCAGACACAGACCGAAAACGTATGGAAGAGGTAAGCAGAAAATTGTTAAACTATTTCCAAGAAAAATTCGGCCTATCATCCCCAAAAAAATATAAATTACATGAACGCGATAAGACAAGAGAGTCTGGCACATATCGTTTTAAATTTAAAATTGAGTATGAAGACAATGACAATGAAGATAGTGCCAGCATGGAAACATTTAGGAAAAAGTTTTTTTATACAATTAAGAACTGGGAAAGAACACACGACGATGACTTATTTAAGATAATCCAAAAAAAAGCAGGCATAGGATTAAATAAGAAATTTCTGACAAATAAAGAAA
>JABIYQ010000178.1 GCA_018702715.1 Desulfobacula sp.
AAGGAACCCACGGGGCTGATTCGGTCCATTTCCCCCTGTAGGCATCGATTAACTTCTGTTTTGCCATTCTTTTTGCCTCCTCATTTGTTCTAATTAAAAGTTGACTGACATGTGTTTTGGTGTGATTGCTGCTTTTTTGCCTCCTCATGGTTTCTTGTTAAAAGTTGATTGTTGTTAGCAATTTTCTAACACTTCAAAATACTATACGAAATTAGTCTATACTGTATTAGTATATACTGAATTAGTCTATACTAAATTAATATAGATTGGAAAGTAAATCGTCTAAAAGATGATTTTTTATTGAAAAAAGATTATTTTTCAAAAAGAAAAGTTTAAAAAATAAATAGAGAAAAAATCTTAAGGGTTAAATCCAGGTAACTATTCGGTTCTTATGTTTGACGCCGCCCTGTCTGATGGATATTTTTTTTTGATGCTAAACGCTTAACCTCCTGCAAATATCCATCAGACAGGGCTTTGAGATAACCTCTTTTAACTGGCTGAACAATTACTAATCCAAAAGAATAATGGAATAATATTTAAATGTTTCGTGTAACTCCAGGGCAACTTTAGTAGCAATTCCAAGATTTTTCAATGTACCCACAAGATCGATGTAAAAAGATTCCACTGTGGGTCTTTTTTCCATGGGGAACCTACAGGCATCTGGATAAGCACATTGTTTGCAAAGAGAACAGGCCCCGCTGACAAGACCTATGGCTTTATCATATCCTTTAAGGAACAGCATTCTTTCTAAACTGACAGTGCCTTTCCAGTATTTGACCTGGTCTGTTCTGTTTCGATTGCTGTCTTTATAAAAATCATTGCGGTTCTGGTTTCCCACGAGCAAAAGGGCAGTGGAATATTCACTAAAAATGGTTTTAACTTCAGCAAGATCCGGGGTGGCCGGTGGGCAGGACCAGTTGGCCTTATATTGGGAACATCCGTACCGGCATTTCAGATTTACCCATTGAGCCACTACAATATTGTTAACTCTAAAGGGAAGTATGGTTTCAACGCCGTATTGTTTACCTTTTTCATGAAGAAGGTCAAGGGTTTGTCCGGGTAGTCCAATATTAGATCGAAAGGAGACAGGTTCTATGGGTTCAGGTTTTGTCAGACAGACAATTTTTTCACTCATTTTTTTTATCTTTCAAAATAGGGGTATCCTGTGACAAAGTCAGGTATTTTTCTATGGCCGTTGTAAGATCATCCGGATGGGGTACGTTTGTAAAGGCGACATCTCCATTTATCAGGATCGTTGGTACGGATAACATTTTGCCTGCTTTTTTACACAGGCTTAAAAAGCGCATGGCATTTTTTATGTCACCTCTCCGGACAATGGTCTGAATCTCAATTTGATCTCCGAAATTTTCGGCAACCATGTCAACCGTGTTGATGGCATAATCATACATAACGCAATGAACCCGCTCACAAATGATCTCAACTAAAACTAAAGCTTTGCCAGTGGCATTTCGCGGCTGGACAGGATCAAAACCTTTAGTTTTTAATGATTGAGTTTTATTATTTGTCTTTTTCTTAGCCATTGCTTAACGATCCATAAAGTTTTCAGCCAGCATCTTTAATACAAATGGGCAAAATTATTCCCTTTTGCATAAAAGATGCGGCTGATTTAGGGCGTTTAGTTTTTCAACTCAGGTTTTACAGGACCTTTAGGGCCCTGGTTCAACACATGATCAGGCACCACACCTTCAAGATGTGGAAATTTATCTACCATGTGCGGCATCTGCATGGCTTCCATAAAGTCTTTTTCAAATGTGGGTTCAACAGTGAGCTCAAGATATTGAACGTTTCTGGCACACCAATTGGCTTCATCCCTTTTTTTCTTGTTTAAGAGAGCTGCCCTGCAACCGTCACCGGCGGCGTTGCCCACCCCATGGATATTTTCGATTTCACAATCAGGGAAAAGACCCATAACCAGGGCTTTTTCTCTATCGACATGGGTTCCAAAAGCGCCGGCAATTTTCACCGTATCAACTTTTTCAATGCCCATGCGTTTCATCATAAGCTTGCAACCGGCATATAATGCACCCTTTGCAAGTTGAATCTGCCTGACGTCTTTCTGGGTGATCACGA
>JABIYQ010000360.1 GCA_018702715.1 Desulfobacula sp.
TATGCCCGAAAATTTCTGCCTGACACGATGACATCCATTACCCCTTCAGCACGTTCCCTGAACCGGTCTGGGTCCTGGATGGCCAGCAAAGCCTCATGATCAAAAAAAGCAATATGGGCGACTTGATCAAATATGGTCCAGTTAAAAAAAGGTGTTCTGTGTTGCCACAGTTTTACACCCAACCCTGAAACCATGTCGTCAAATTCCTGATATTGTTCTTCAAGATTCGAGCATATCTGTTTCAAAATATTTCCTTTTTTGAGATTTGTTCATTCAACAGTTTTTTTGTTCTTTTTTTCATGCCTTGATCGCATTAATAAAAAGATTTGAAATAAATTACACTCGCGGTTGTCCCATTGGTAATCTTTCCAAGGAAATGGGAGACTTGAGTGATGCTTTCAGCAATAAATTGTCTGTATCAGTAGAACTTATCTCCGGAATTTACAAGGATCTATTGGATGAAGCAAAAAAAATAAATCTTATTTCTCACGGGATTGATTCTCAGAAAACAGCAGAATTTATTGTTTCCTCCTGGCACGGATCTCTGATAAAAAATGAAAATCGACAAAAGTATTGCGTCTTTGAAGCTTCACAAACAATTTATCTTTAATTTATTATAAAACTAAATGGCCTGAAAAATCGGCTTTTTTCAGTGAGCCTTTATAACTGTGGTTGATATAAAGGCTCATATCAGTCTAAGAGGGGAAACACTTGGCAAATTTTTTCAGCAACATTGGAGACCCTTTTATTTTAATCTTTCGGGTCGCCAAAGCTATTACCAGGTTTTTTTCCTGAGCCAAAAATTTTATCCAGGTATTGCTGTCTGCAGTTACATGCAAATCAGCTTTACCAGCAAGACCTTCCTGTACAGATATTGTTTTTTCCCTGATAATAACGGTTCCCGCAAGGTTTTCATTCCCTGTAAAAGAAAAATGGTAAACCGCATTAAGCCCCTCTGATTGATTGGTCTGGAAGATATGGGCCAGACTTCCCAAAAACATCTCTGCTGAAAGCGGACGAAGACCATTGGAAATATATTTTACCTGTTTTTCAGGAAAATTAGAAAGAACATGTTGTTCAGCATCAGACCCTTTCACAACATAGATGGTTTCAGGTAAGTTCTTAAATTTTTTCAAATATTGGTTTGTATAGGATTTTCGATCATCGATAAATTCACCTATGGACTCATCACCGGCCGGACAAACCGCAATACAACGATCGCAACGGGTCTGGGCTCCAATGGAAAGATTCTGCCACATGGAAAAGGTTTCACTATCACTAACCTTGCGGCGATATTCGGCTGGGGTTTTACTGTCTACCACCTGTTCTACCCAATTCAAAAAGCCGCCCAGGCGTTCACGATAGTTATGAGAGTAGCATGATGTAAAATCAAAATTGTTCGTCTTTTTTACAGCTCCCGTCGGACACACTTTTAAGCACAGGCCACACTCTACACAGGGATTGAACGCAAGCGGCCGATCATATTGATTACAATCATTGGACAATATTATTGTTCCTAAAATTATCGCAGCTCCATACCTGGGGTGAAGCACCAGCCGGTTATACCCCATCTGGCCCAGGCCTGCCTCAATGGCGAATACTTTATCGCATGTGAGCCATACTTTTTGGGGCCAGCGTGACATTTCCATGGGAAATCCAACAGACATGCTGCACGCTTTAATCCCGATCTTCTTGAATTGAGTCACCAGCTGCCTTTCTATGCCTTTTATATTTTTTATAGCCTGCTGAAATTCATTGTCGGCAATGGAATGGACCGAACTTCTAAGCGGCGTCTGGTTAAGACGAACGGCAAGAACCATGGCGCTTTTAGCGTCGGGCATTACATCAAGAAGATCCTGTCTGTACGGTGCCATGGTGTCCCGGGATAAATCGATAAGCCCGGTGTCATCGGCCCCTGCGTCCAGAGCCATTTGTTTTAAAACTGCCGCCTCAAGAATCGCTGGTGAGGTAATCGGTTGTGATTTTTGTTCTTTGTACGCTTTAACAGTGGGGTGGTCGGATAACTTCATGTAATACCTCCAATTTGTATATGCAATTTTAAAATAAATTTTTTTTAAATCGTCATTCCGTTTAAAAGATGCTGAGTGCCGGAAGAAATTATTGCCTCAGATGTTGCCTCTCCCAAAACTTCAATGGCCTTCTCCTGAGCTCTTTGCCAGTCAGGATATACCGCCTCAATCTTTTTTAAACCCTCTCTTGTCACTTCAATTTTTAATATCTTACCTTCACCGCTGGGTTCAACATGCAGCCACTGATTTTTTTTCAATATTGCCAATGCCCGACTAAAGGTAGACGTATCCATATGTAATGCCCGACAAAGCGCTTTGCTGTTTGCTCTGTCAAAAGCAGATACTGTAACCAATATGGTCAATTGGCTTGCTTTAATCCCGTGCGGGCGCAGTGCCGCATCATAGATACTCCCCACGATCCGATTCATCAATCGCAACCGTACGGAAAGACAATTGGTGGCAATTGAATTCATGATTTTTTTATGTGATTCAGAGGGCTTCATATTTTTTAAATTGTATATGCACTTTTTTAATTTGTCAAATATTATTTTTAACAATTATCCAAATCTAATGCTGTTAATCCCTAAACCATCCTATTGACGTTCGCAAATTCTCTTTCCATTGAGCAGGTTTTCCGATATGATTACATCAAAATTCTCACTATGAATAATAATAAAGAGTTATACTGTGAAATTAGCAAGAGAATAACTAACCACAGCAAACACAATGGGCGATAAAAAACATGAACGAAAAAGTATTGCAGGCAGAATTGCAGAGTAAGGTGAAAAAAACCCTGTCACCTCTTTTCTTAAAATATCATCTCAATTTCAGCAACCTGGACGCCATCCTCAAATGGAGGCCCATTGTTCTTGTTATCGGTAATTACTCTTCCGGAAAATCCACCCTGATCAATGAGCTTCTTGGTCAGGACATCCAGCGTACGGGTCAGGCGCCCACTGATGATTCATTTACGATAATTACCGCAGGTGTTGCCGGAGAAGAAGCCCGGGAAATTCCCGGATCAACCCTGGTGAATGATGATACTCTCCCCTTTGGTGGTTTTAAGAAATTCGGGGAGCGATTTATGTCTCATTTCCTTATGAAAAAGATGGAAAACCCGGTCCTGGAAAACATGGCGATAATTGATAGTCCGGGAATGCTTGATTCTGTCACAGAAAAAGACAGGGGCTATGATTACATGGCAGTACTCGGTGAGATGGCCAACTTGGCTGATCTCATTGTTCTGATGTTTGACCCGCATAAAGCAGGAACTATTAAGGAAACATATACTGCAATCAGAAGCACTCTTCCTGAAAAATCAGGAGAGGATCGTATTATCTTTGTTATGAGCCGGGTTGATGAA
>JABIYQ010000206.1 GCA_018702715.1 Desulfobacula sp.
GGATTAAGATCCATCTCTTCAATTTCCGGATAGGATTCAATCAGATCTGAACACATCAATATCAGCCTTTTTAGTGTTTTTTTATCATACCCTTGATGCCCCCTTACTCCATCTAACAGGATAGAAGAACGGGTATCCTCAAGCATTTTTTTACAAGAAGTCGGATTAATGGGCAATACCCAGAATGTCACATCTTTCATGATTTCAACCATGATACCACCCAGCCCGTACATGATTACCGGCCCGAACTGCTCATCTATCTTGGTTCCAATGATGACTTCAAGACCTTTTTGTGCCATCGGGGCAACAAGGATACCCCGAATGTCTGCATCTGGATTATAGGCCTTTGCATTTTTAATTATCTGACGAAATCCTTGTATAACCTCTTTTTTGGAAGTCAAATTAAGCTTGACACCTCTGGCATCGCTTTTATGCAGAATATCGGGTGAAACGATTTTTAATACAACGCTGGCTCGGCCATTATTGTTCGATTGTCGTTCTCTGCCCGCTCTTATGCCATTATTGTTTATGATTTTTTTGGCAATCTCCCATGCCTCATCTTCATTTTGTGCAACCTGCCCGACTGAAGTCGGAGCACCATGCAGCTTGATCAATTGTTTTGCTTCATGCTCCAACAATACATGACGGTCTTGTTTCCTGGCATTTGCGATAATTGCAGTCCCTTCTTTCTTGGCATTGGTTCGCCAGTTAAAAACAAAATTTGTTTTTGCATGATATGATTTAAGGTAATTGCCATACTTGCAAAGGGATGCCACACATTTACAGGAAATGTCCAAAGAGTCATGGACTGGTATATCATAGTGCCGCAACAAATCCAGAGCATGTGACTCATGAGAACTATAAAGAGAATGCACAAAAATCGGCTTATTTCTCTTTTTTACCATTGCCCCGAAACGATGGGCTGCAGCTTCCTCTCCAATGGAAAGACTTTCTTCAAACCGAATGCCATATCCGCCAAAAAGCCCAACCACGAGCAAACCGCCTACATTGGAATCTTTTAATATAATCTTGGCACAGTCGGCAAAAAGGCTGGGATCAGAATCTGTACCGCCTGCCACATCAACCGGATTGATTACAGATGCAGCTTCAGGCAAAATTTTCCTTAACTTTTCTTTTGTTTTGTCAGACAATTCAGGCAGATTGATGCCATAATCCGTTAAAAGATCCGCTGCTATTGTCGCATGCCCTCCGCCATCGGCAAGAATAGCTATGGAATTATTTTTAATGGAAGGCTGGCTTGAAAGCGTCTCTGCAACCGGGAAAAGTTCATCTGAATTCTCAATCACAATTATGCCGGCACGTTCATATGCTCGATTGGCCACTTCACTCATCCCGGCAAGAGATCCGGTATGGGACCCTGCCGATTTTTTCCCTGTTGCTGACCGGCCACTCTTTAAGAGGATAATCGGCTTTTCTACACTTGTTTTATGTGCTTCCTGTAAAAATTTGCGCCCCTCGCTCATCCCTTCGACATACATCAGGATGGATCTTGTCTCTGGGTCATTTCTGAAAAATTCAAGATACTCATGGAACTTGATATCTGATTCATTCCCAACACCAACATAATAGGTAAACCCCTCGTGCTTACGTATTGTAGCCTCTGTAATCAGTGTCAGCGCCATATTACCGCTCTGGCAGAGCAAGGCTATGTGTCCTCTGGGGGCATTCTTGATTCCCACAAGATTCATATTGGTTTTCAAATTTATCATTCCAGATGTATTAGGGCCGATCAATCTGACACCTGTCTCTTTTGCCGTTGTTACAACCTGCTGCTCAAGTTGTTTTCCTTTGGCACCAAGCTCTCTGAAGCCACCGGCAATGATTACAGCACCGGAGACTTTTTTTTCACCGCATTTTTTTAAAATACCTGGAATTGTCCTTGCAGGGGTTGTAATCAGGGCAAGGTCTACTGGACCTTCAATCTCTGTTATATCTTTATAGCAGCGAAATCCCAGAATCATATCTTCTTTTGGATTTACCGGATAAATCTGTCCCTCAAACCCATCTGCTTTAAGGGTTTTAATAGCCTGGTATCCCCGTTTTGTTTTATTTTTTGACGCACCGATTATGGCAACTGATTTGGCATCGAGTACTTTATCTAACATGATATTTTCCTTTGATTATTTTTTTCTCTGCTCAAAATCATCTAAAGACTCTTCTCTCTCCTTTGTTGAAACACATGCAAGGCAGGCTTCAATCTCATAATCCATCAAAGCCTCAAGACTGCTTTCTCCCTGGGCCATGAGAAAACCCTTTTTAATCAATTTCAAGGAAAAAGCTGAATTGGCAACAATCTTTTTTGCCATATCAAATGTTTCATCCATTAATTCATCCAGCGGAACAGCTTTATTGACAAGTCCTATTTTCTGGGCTTCTTCTCCGGAGATATATTCTGCAGTAAAAAGTAATTCTCTGGCCTTACCCGGACCCACCAGGTCCTGGACAAGTCGAAATGCACCACCTGTAACAGATGATGTTACCTTTGCCTCAGGTGATCCGATAAGTGCCTCTTTGGCTGCAATCCTGATATCACAGGCTAAAGCAAGTTCGTAACCCGAACCTAGGGCATAACCATTAATAGCTGCGATCGTGGGTTTTTCAAACCGGATAATTTTTCTTGATGCTTCCTGCAAGGACTATAGATAAACTCTGTAATCTTCAATGCTTCTGTCCTTTGAATCTTTCAAGTCAGCTCCGGTTGAAAAAGCCCTGCCTTCTCCCGTGATAATAAGCGCCTTAACATCATTATCCTGTCTTATTTTTTCAAGGGCATCCTGCATCTCAATCCAGAGTTGACGATTCATTGCATTGAGCACTTTAGGCCTGTTCAACTTGATCAGGCCAACCTGATCTTTTTTTTCATAAATAATACATTCATAGTTCATGGGATTCACCTTTTATGTTATTTTTTTTTTACATCTAATAATTGAATGCCATACGCCCGTCAAAAAAAAAATACAAGCTATAAATCCAAATATATCAAGTAAAAAATAACAATCATAAATCCCAGAACATTTTGATCAATCTGTTTTCAGAACAGAAAGAAATGCAGATTGCGGGATCTCAACAGAGCCCACCATTTTCATTCTTTTTTTACCTTTTTTCTGCTTTTCAAGAAGCTTTCGTTTTCTAGAAATATCACCACCATAGCATTTTGCAGTCACA
>JABIYQ010000367.1 GCA_018702715.1 Desulfobacula sp.
ATCGGTACTCTTTTAGGTGAAGAAAACAAGGGCATGAAAGCCATGTTCCTGATGATGAACGAAGCACGACGGCTTGTGGGGTTCCAGGGATTTGCCTGTGCCACCGCCTCTTATATGTACGCCCTTGATTATGCAAAAAACAGGATTCAGGGCAAAGATATTCTTCATTTCATGAATCCAGATGCCAAATCAGTCTCCATCATGAGGCATCCGGATGTCAGACGTCAGTTGATGATGATGAAAGTCAATGTCGAAGGCATGAGATCTCTTCTTTATTTTGTTCAGTATTGTGCGGACATGGCCGGTTACGCAACAACCCAGGAAGAAAAAGACAAATACCAGGGATTTGTCGAAGTCTTGACCCCCATAGCCAAAGGATATGTTACTGACCGATCTTTTGAGATCTGCAGCCAGGGCATGCAAATATTCGGCGGGTATGGATTTATCGAAGAATACCCCATGGCACAGCTTTTAAGGGATTGCAGGATTACAATGATTTATGAGGGGACAAACGGTATACAGGCCATGGATCTTCTTGGAAGAAAACTGGGATTGGATAAGGGCAAACCCATCATGGATCTGTTTGGCGAAATGCAGAAAACGATTGTTGCTGCCAAAGCCTTGCCCATACTTGAAAAACAGGCTGTCAAAGTTGAGGAAGCCATGAACAAGCTGGCAGAAGTTGCTATCCACATGGGTCAGACAGCCATGTCTGAAAAAGTATTGAATGCCTTTGCCAATGCCCATCCTTTTCAAGATGCGACGGGCGATACAACAATGGCATGGATGCTGTTATGGAGAGCCACCATTGCAGCCCAAAAACTTGAGAAAGCCAAAAAGAAAGACAAACCCTTTTATGAGGGAATGATCAAATCATTGCAATTTTATGTGGATACTCAACTTCCAATAACACTTGGCAGATTTAATGCACTAATGAACATAAGCGGTGTTGCAGTGGATATAGAGGACTCAATGTTTCCAAACTAAATAAAGCTAAACCGAGAACCACTAATTTTAACGATTTATGCGTTGAGCAAAAAAAGTTTCCAGGTTTTCGGGCAGACACAAAATAGATATAAATTTAAACGATATTCTTCCACAAAAGGGGGTTGCTTTGGTATTAAAAGCAGCTCCCTTTTTTTTTATCTTTATTTAAAACTACAAACAATTAAAATTTTATTATACACTATGCCAATAATTATTTTGACAAATAAGTATTAGGAACAAGAAAACCGCCAATTTTTCATTCAAACACTAACTTGAAAGGATAATACAAAATGGATTTTACAGAAAAAAAAGCGCTTGTAACCGGATCAGGTGGTGGTATCGGCAAATCTATTGCACTGCTGCTGGCTGACATGGGGGCTGATATTGTTGTCAATGATGTTTCAATTGAAAATGCACAACAAACAGCCGATGAAATTATATCAAAGGGTCAAAAAGCCATTGTATCAAATGCCAATGTGATCAATGACACCCAGGTCAAAGAGATGTTTGAATCCATTGCATCTGAATTTGGCAGGATCGATATCTTGGTGAACAATGCAGGGATCACAAAAGATTCTCTTTTGATGGACATGCAAGAAGACCAGTGGGATCAGGTAATGGACGTAAATCTCAAAGGGGTCTTCCTTTGCTGCAGGTATGCGGCAAAAATGATGTCTGATCAGCAATATGGAAAAATCATAAACATTTCTTCAGCATCCGGCCAGGTGGGAAATATCGGTCAGGTGAACTATGCTGCAAGCAAAGGCGGCGTTATTGCCATCACCAAGACTCTGGCCAAAGAGCTGGCAAGATATAATATTACTGTAAATGCAGTAGCACCGGGATTTATCAGAACTCCCATGACACAAACCGTGCCGGAAAAAGTAGTAAACTATCTTATCGGACAGATACCCTTAAAACGCATGGGAGAACCCGTAGAGATCGCCAATGCAATTGCATTCCTTGCATCGGATATGTCTGAATATATCACTGGACAGGTTTTGTCAGTCAATGGGGGTATGTATGTTTAAAAAGAAAAATAAACCCAGTAAAATCATGTCGGCTGTTGAAGCACTGGGTCTCATAAAAAATGGAGATACTGTAACCACCAGTGGATTTCACGGTTCCTGTGTTGCGGAAGACCTTATTATCACTCTGGGCGAAGAGTATGTCAA
>JABIYQ010000161.1 GCA_018702715.1 Desulfobacula sp.
CATGAAGAGCCCCTTTGATTATGTTTTTGATAAATTGTTTAATCCTCTTTGATACTTTATTAGGAGTTGTAGGATCAAACCGAACATTATTGATATGTTTGTTTCAAGAGCAATAAGTTTACCTGTTTTTTTTCTGTATAACTCCGAATGACAGATAACATTCATCGTGTACCCACTAAAATAGGTTTTGACAATTAAAATATGTAGATATTATGCTTTCCCTTATCAGTATAACACGCAAATTTGCGTAAAAGGCAGAAATATGGATAAATACAAATGATTCAAATTGAAGCTGAATTGCTAAATAAGTTTAATTTGACTTTGGGAAAATTGATGGCGTTGTCAGGGCAAAGCTCCGCATTTTCGGTTACTTTTTTCGCAGCTTGAGATCGCTGAGGCAAAACAAGTTTACGAACTTCTTACTATTTATATAAGGGAGGGCGAAAATGCAATAGGTAAAACCTCCTATTTTTTAATGGTTTTATGTCTTGAATAATTGTATAAGATTTTGAAAAAGCAGGATAATTTAAAAATGATATCTGGATTGCTTCTGAGGCAATACAGACCGTGCTTGCTGTTTTCGCAAAAGCCAATCACATTTCCAGTATTGACTGATTTATTATGAAAGACTCCTATCGCCACATCTTATAGAAATTCTGAGAAAAATATGATAATGACAGAGAAATTAAAATTTTTTTAGAAGGTTGAATAAATAATGAAACAAATTGATTTAAGAAGCGATACGGTTACAAAACCTTGTGCTGCCATGCTGGAGGCAATGATGAAGGCAGATGTGGGAGATGATGTTTATGGGGAAGATCCAACCATAAATAAGCTTGAGGACCTTGCTGCAAAAATGCTGGGAACCCAGGAGGCGATTTTTTGCACCAGCGGTACCCAGAGCAATCTTCTGGCGCTTTTGGCTCATTGCGAAAGGGGAGATGAATATATTGTAGGACAACAGGCCCACACCTATCGGTATGAAGGAGGAGGAGCTGCAGTTTTTGGCAGCATTCAACCCCAGCCCCTGGATTTTGAAGCAGACGGCACTTTGAGTCTTGAAAAGGTTTCTCAATTTATTAAACCCGATGATTTCCATTTTGCCAATACATCCCTTCTCTGCCTTGAGAATACCCAGGCCGGGAAAGTCCTGCCCCTGGAATATCTTGGCAATGCAAGAAAATTCACAATAGACAAGGGCTTGATGCTGCACCTTGACGGGGCAAGAATCTTCAATGCCGCTGCTAAACTTAAGGTTGACGTCAAGGAGATTACAAAATATTTTGACACAATTTCCTGCTGCCTTTCCAAGGGTTTGGGCGCTCCTGTGGGATCTGTACTGTGCGGCCCAAAAAATCTGATTAAAAAAGCAAGACGCTGGCGCAAGGTTCTGGGAGGCGGTATGAGGCAGGCGGGTATCTTAGCTGCCGCAGGCATTTTCGCCCTTTCAAACAATGTTCAGCGTCTTTACAAAGATCATGAAAATGCACTGACACTGGCCAAAGGATTAGCCGGGATTAATGGTATAAACATTGATATGAAAATGGTGCAAACCAATATCATTTTTGCAGATATCAAGGCGGATATGGAATCTCTTTGTGATTTTTTAAAGAAAAAGGGAATTATAATCGATAACAGCAATAAATTAAGGATTGTCACACACCTGGATATTTCAGGAGAGGATATTGATTGTACCATCAAGGCGTTTAAAGCGTTCTTTTATTAATGGGAATATAATCTCGTTTCTGTTTGCCGGAATATATCTGACGCGGTCTTGATATCTTCATCTCAGTATCTGCCACATCCTCCTTCCACTGGGAAATCCATCCCGGCAGGCGGCCGATGGCAAACATGACTGTAAACATATTGGTGGGTATCCCCATGGCCCTCAATAATATGCCGGAATAAAAATCCACATTTGGGTAAAGATTTTTTTCTTTAAAATAGGAATCATTTAATGCGGCTTCCTCAAGCCTTTGGACAATTTCCAGGAGCGGATCTTTTCTTTTTAATTTTGAAAGAACAACATCACAGACTTTTTTCATTATCTTCGCCCTGGGATCAAATGTTTTATAGACCCTGTGTCCAAATCCATAAAGCCTGAAAGGATCATTTCTATCTTTTGCTTTTGCAAGGCACTCTTTGACAGTGAAACCCTTATTATGGATTTTTTCCAGCATATTCACCACAGCCTGGTTTGCCCCCCCGTGCAGGGGTCCCCAAAGCGCAGAAATTCCGGCGGAGATAGTAGAATAAATATTGACTTTACCACTGCCCACAACCCTCACTGCCGTGGTTGAACAATTTTGTTCATGATCGGCATGAAGAATCCAGAAAACATTCAAAGCCCTGATCAGGTCATCATCTAATCGATAGGGAACAACGGCACTGTCAAACATCATATTCAAGAAATTACCGCAATAACAAAGGTCAGGCCTTGGATAGACAACTCTTTCCCCCAATGAAATTCTATATGCCATCGCCGCCATGGTCCTGATTTTTGAGATAATGCGAAGATATGTTTTATTCATCTCCTCTTCTATATCCGTCAGTTCAGGATAAAAACTTCTCATTGCATTGACCATGGCAGACAAAATTCCCATGGGGTGGGCTTTTGGAGGATAATTCTGGTAAAACGCCTTCATGCTTTCATGCAAAGGAGAAAAATCATTCAAATACACGCTTGTACGTGTCAATTCTTCCCGTGTGGGAAGCTCTCCTGTAATCAGAAGGAATGCCGTCTCTACAAAAGTCGACTGTTCTGCAAGCTGCTCGATGGAGAACCCCCTATACCTTAATATCCCTTTTTCTCCATCCATATAGGTAATTGAGCTCCGGCATGTTCCCGTATTCCCGAATCCAGGATCAAATGTAATGTATCCTGTTTCCTGGCGAAGGCTTCGGATATCAATTGCCTTTTCTCCTTGTGAACCCTCTATCACTGGAAATGTCAGCTCTTTACCATCGATCAAAAGTTTGGCAACCTCACTCATTAAAATCTCCTTTAGCCTGAACTGCTGAATTAGTAAAAATTTAGAATTGGCAAAAACTTAGGATACTATACATATTTCACACCTCTATCTTGTCTCGCCCGGAACTGTATAGGTTTTACATGATCCGCCTGAACATTCTCTTTCCTGGGTCTGAACTCCCGCAGTTTGACCTGAAGATGAACTTCCCATTGCGAAATTGGTTTTTGAAACAACTCTCTCATATTCATTTGATTCGCATTTCGGACAAGCCACTGTATCATTTTTATTTGAGGCCATTACAATGACCTCAAAAAATTCATCACATTTTGTACATTTAAATTCATATATCGGCATTATTGCTCCTTAAATCTATCTTTAGATGATTTTTAAATTAATTATATTTGACTGTTTGTCAAGACGATGCCTGTTCAAGAAGTTCTCTTGCATGGGTCAGGGTTGCATCTGTGATATTTGTCCCACCAATCATTCTGGCGATTTCTCTTATCCTATCATTCTCTTTAGCCAATGGAACAATGGTCGTAAAAGTCCGGCCATTGATCACATCCTTGGAAATTCTGAACTGGTTTTCAGCATATTTTGCAATCTGGGCCAGGTGCGTAATACATATCACTTGATGTTTTTTGGACAATTGTTTTAATTTTTTGCCCACTTTTTCAGAGGTTGCTCCCCCAATCCCGGCATCCACTTCATCAAAAATCAATGTTTCCAGAGATTTGGTTTTTGATAAAACCGCTTTTAATGCCAAAACAATTCTTGACAGCTCGCCCCCTGAAGCGATTTTAACCAAAGGCTTTAACGCTTCACCAGGATTTGGACTTAAAAGAAAGCTTGATTTATCCATTCCATCAGGACCAATTTTTTCAAGATCTGTCGTGGCAATATCTTCTGGATCATTTGTGGTCTGGATAGAAAAAGAAACCTCAAATTTTGCTTTACCCATTTCAAGGGCATCCAGTTCATTCCTGGCAAATTCAGATAGCTTTTTGCCTGCTGTTTTTCTTAAGGCTGATAATGTTTTTGCTTTTTGGCCAATGACTTTAAGAAACCCTTGAACATCATTTTCAAAGGTTTTTATTTGTTTTTCAATTTGGGTGGTTTGGGAAAGATTAAGTTGCATGGCTTCATACTCATC
Organism: Desulfobacula sp.; assembly: GCA_018702715.1. Classification (GTDB taxonomy): domain Bacteria; phylum Desulfobacterota; class Desulfobacteria; order Desulfobacterales; family Desulfobacteraceae; genus Desulfobacula. The sequence continues at coordinate 4,126 of JABIYQ010000161.1, forward strand.
AAACAGGGCATCCAGGCTTCCGCCATATTTTCTTTTTAATTTTGAAATCAGGTCCAGTCTTTGATCGGCTATTTCAAGAGAGGCTGGATCAAGATCAATATTAGATGAAAAGTCCCTTAATTCACCTGCAATATCCTGGAGGTCAAACACAATTGAAGAAAGCCTGCCACTAAATTTTTCAAGATCTTCATCAGCCGCACTTACTTTGTCCATATCATTTCTCAAAAAAGACAATCTTTCAGACAAAGAGCCTTCCCTGTCATGGATTTCATGGATAGAACGATTGACAACTTCAAATATTTTTGATGAATTTAGAAGAATTTCGCGCTTTTTTTCAAGATCTTCATCTTCATTGGGCAAAATAGCAGCATCATTGATTTCATTTATCTGAAACTCTAAAAAATCCTGTTCTTTTCTTTTTATATCCAGACTTTTTTGAAGTTCTCCTATCTTTCTCTTCAAGGGGATAATGGTATGGTACAGGTTTTTAACTTCACTCTTTAAGTCTTGCGTCCCTGCAAACTCATCTAAAATATCCAGATGATTTTCCTGTTTTAAAAGCCCCTGGTGAGCATGCTGGCTTGAGATACCTGCAAGATTAAAGGTCACCTGTTTTAAAAGGTCAAGGGTTGACAACCTTGAATTGATAAATACACGGCTTTTGCCCGAAGATGAGATAGTCCTTCTGACAATCAGACCGTCAGAGCATTCAATGTCCTGCTCTTTTAAAATCATTACCGTTCTTGATTTTGCGTCAATATCAAATAAGGCTTCTAATTGGGCAGTTTTACAACCCGCTCTCACCAGATCCGACGATGCTCTTGAACCTAGTAAAAGGTTAACCGCTTCAATAATAATTGATTTTCCAGCACCCGTTTCACCCGTTAATACTGTAAATTCATCCTCAAATGAAATGTGGATATCATCAATGATTGCAAAGTTTTTTATGGTCAGCTCGCTTAGCATAAAACCTCCTTGCAGATAAGAAAACATGATACATCCAGGCAGCGATTATGGCAGCAATAAGTCTTGGAACCCATAACCAGAGTAAAGGCAGCCCCAATGGTATAAACAATGCCGGATCTTCAATCACTCCATGGTTGACCCCAATGGAAAGATGAAGTTTGGTTAAATCCTCTTTTTTATACTCATTTGATTGGGTTTCTTCAACAATGACTGCCGAACCGTACGCCAACCCGAAAATAGTAGCCGTCAACCACAGCATTCCCGTTGATCTGTCCAGCCCCATGACAGACAGAAAAGGAGATATAATTTTAGTTATATAGGTTATAAGATTAAATATTTTAGCCAATTCAAGACCCACCATCAACGGCATGATAATACAAAAAATCTGGATTATCAGTTTAAAAGTTCCCCACCCCCAGAATATCACCATGGTTAAAAAGGGTTGTGTTTCCCGGGAAAAATTTCCCATACCCGTTGTCACACCAGTATCAGAGTTTACACCCATAATCTTTGCGCACACTAAGGTCACAGCCAAAGCCATAAACAGTCTGAAAAACGCTGCAAAAAAGACATTAATACCGGAATTTCCCTGTACAATACTTTCCTGAATTAAATTATGGGCGATCAAAATAAAAATGGCGATCAGTGTCATATGCTCCATGGAAAAAGGCATAGCCCAGAGAGCTGCCACAGCGCCGTAAGGACCGGTGAAAAGGCCTACAATTAAGACAAGGGCTGCAGATGGCGGCAAAGACATCCAGGTCATTACCGGGGTCAGCAGAAAATCCAGTTTATAAATAACCCCGAAGTGAACCAGAAGACTTGTGACAAAAGATATGGGAATTATAATCTTTAACAGCCACAACAGCCCTTTCCAGCCTTTTATCAGGCCTTGCCTTGTTCCGGATTTTGTTTTTTGAAAGATATCTTCAGTTTTTTTTGTCATTTGAAGAGACTGCAACGTTTTCTTTGACTGTTTCATTGACTACTGCATAAATATCTTTAAAGGATTCATGTAAATTTGACGGGGATAGCCTTCCCATTTCAATGAATTTTACAATAATCTCTTTTGTGGCTCTTAATATCTGTTCATCTATTGATTTCATAAAATCATGAATACCAAAACTGTTGAACAAGGTCAAGAATTTGGATTATTTTGTATTGCCATGAAAAATATAATGGTTATACTACGAAACAATATTTAATTGATTTGAGAGGTTTTATAAGGTTCATGGAAAAATCCCCAGATACGCTGGACACATCCGATAAAGCGGATAAATTTAAAAAAGAAGAAAAAAAAGACAGCATGATAGACTCAATATCCTGCAATGGAAAAGATATACTGCTGATCGGGACTGCCCACGTGTCAAGACAGAGCGCAAAGCTTGTGGAAGATACCATCCATGAACATACTCCGGATACCGTCTGTGTTGAACTTTGCGCAACAAGGCTTGCATCACTAAAGGATGCAGACAGATGGCGCAACATGGATATTGTCAAAGTTATCAAAGAAAAAAAGGCTTTGCTTTTATTCATGAACCTTCTTTTGGCTTCTTTCCAGAAAAAAATTGCTGATAAATTCAATATCAAGCCAGGTCAGGAAATGATTAATGCCATAAAGGCTGCAGAAGAAATCAATGCGACAATCGTTCCTTCCGACCGTGAAATCCAAATCACTCTTTCCCGGGTCTGGAGAGGAATGGGTCTGTGGGAAAAATTAAAACTGATGTTCTCCCTTATATTCTCTTTTAGTGCCTCTGATGAAATCAGTGAAGAAGACATTGAACAGATGAAACAAGAAGATATCCTTCAAACCCTTCTGGCTGATGTAAAAAAAACACATCCCATTATTGAAAAATCCCTGATAAATGAAAGAGACCAATACCTTGCAGAAAAAATCAGATCTGCACCGGGTAAAAAAATCATTGCTGTTGTCGGTGCTGCCCATGCTCCGGGGATTAAAAGATATCTTAGCAGTAATGAAAAAATAGACCTTGATGAACTAAATACGATTCCCCCTGCCGGCAAGACCGGAAAAATTTTAAAATGGGCTATTCCTGCAGCCATTATGGTATTGTTTGTAGCGGGATTTTTAATGGAAGGGAAAAATGCCGGAGCAGATATGATCTGGATCTGGATTGCAGCCAATGGTATTTTTGCAGGGATTGGTGCCATTCTTGCGCTTGCTCATCCCTATACCATTATCTCATCGATTATTGCAGCCCCTTTGACTTCTTTAAACCCCATGATTGCTGCGGGCTGGGTATCCGGACTTGTGGAAGCATTTTCCAGAAAACCCAAAGTAAAAGATTTTGAAGCAATCCCTGAAGACATTGTATCCATAAAAGGCTTTTGGCACAATAATGTAACCCGGATTCTTCTGGTGGTTGTTTTCACTAACCTGGGATCAGCTATAGGAACATGGACTGCCGTGCCCCTGATGCTTAAACTGCTTAATTGATCTAAAACTAGAAATTTAACATCAGAAATTTTCCATAACCCGTTACAGGCTGATTACCTTACGTCCGCTGAATGGATATGGCAACAAGTTCTACGATTACCTTTGCTGACCGCCATGAACTCGCTCATTCTTCGCTCAAACACCATGGCGGCTTAAACGCTGCCGTAATCTTTGAACTTGTAAGCCTTGATCCATAATGCTCCCGTAAGGCAAACAGCCTTGCACTGGCGGGTGTGGCAAGATTGCAATTTTTTTATGGCAAATGTCCAGATTTAAAAATAAACATCTTGATTATCTGTTCAGGGAATCAGCAAATTTTTGGATACACTGGGGGTAAAGCTCCCACTCTTTTATTAAGCCTTTTTTCTTTATATCATCTAGTGTGTCATTATCTTCAATTTCAAATGCTTTTTGACCGATAATAGGGCCTGTATCTTCCCCATAGTCAATATAGTGAACCGTGCACCCGCCGATTTTGCAGCCGTATCGAAATGTGTCTCCATATCCGTCTGTGCCTGGGAATGAAGGTAAAAGTGCAGGATGGATATTCATTATCTTATAACTTCCCGGTTCCGTGTTAATTCTGTCTATAAAATAAGGCGTCAGTACCCGCATAAATCCTGCCAGAACAAGAAGATCCATGTCATAGGCAAGCATTATGTCCAAAAGTTTTCTTTCTGCTATGGCCCGGGTTTTTAAAAAGAATATCATTTGCTCATTTAATGCACTGGTTTCAACCAATTGCTGTTTTGATACGATCTTTTCTAAATCAAAATCCAGGGGAAGGTCTTTATCATTTATTCCCTTTTTGCAAGATCGGATAATTTCGGCATAATCCACCACAAATGTAGAAATATTTGCCTTCTGTGCCCTTTGTAACCCTTTTACACCAGGGGTATCAGAGCCTGTAAAAACTATATCCGCATCAATTGAGTCGGTCAGGCATGCATCAATAATTGCCTGGAGGTTTGTCCCACCGCCTGATATCAAAGTTCCCACATTGATTTTCTTTGCCATGTTCTCCTCCTTTTAAATACTTATTGGTTACCATATCCGTTCTGATCACCACAATCGGGACATTCCCATGTAATACCATTGCAGGTCATGCCCCATTGATTATCATACATGCATTCCTGGCACATGGAAAACCCGCATCTGCAATTCCAGCAAAACATAAAGGTTTTACCGCAGCAATGACATTGTTTTGACTTTTTACCGCGTCTTATTTCTTTTCTGGTTATAGCTGTTTGGTCCATTTAAATATATACTTCTCCTTTATTCAAAAAGATAGTATATATACCCGTGATTGAATAATTATTCAATATTCAAAAAAAAAGGGTGTTAACATGGAAGATTCCAAAAAAATATTCCTCATCGACGGCAGTGCTTTTCTTTATCGTGCGTTTCATGCCATTAGAAGTCTTTCCACATCAAAAGGCCATCCAACCAATGCCACTTTTGGTTTTACCAGAATTTTATTAAAATTGTTAAAAGACAACTCTCCTGAATATGCTGTTGTCATGTTTGATGTTAAAGGTCCAACCTTCAGACATAAACTCTATGATCAGTACAAGGCCAACCGCCCACCCATGCCGGAAGAGCTGGCCGTTCAGATTCCTGATATCAAACGGGTCATTGAAGCATTGAATATTCCCATTGTCGAAAAATTAGGATTTGAAGCTGACGATCTTGTGGGAACCTATTCAAAACTGGCACAGGAAAAAGGCTTTGACGTGGTCATGGTAACGGGAGACAAAGACTTTATCCAGCTCATTACAGAAAAATGCACCCTGTGGGACCCCATGAAAGATACCCTATCGGATATGAACAAAATAAAAGAGGATATGGGAATTAACCCTGTTCAGTTTATTGATGTCCTCGGCCTTGCCGGAGACACGGCAGACAATATCCCGGGAGCAAAAGGAGTCGGCCCCAAAACAGCCATAAAGCTCATTGCCGAGTTTGGTTCCATTAAAAATCTATATGAAAATCTTGACGGCATTAAGTCTAGAAAAAAATTATATGAAAATCTTTTATCCGGCAAAGACAACGTACTCTTAAGTCAGGACCTTGCCACCATTGATCTTTTAGTTCCTGTAAAAAAACACATCCAAGATTTCAAACTTAAACCATTTGACAGGAAAAAAGCATTTGAATTATTCCAGGAATTTGAATTCAAAACCCTTGCTGCAGAATTTGCACAAAAAGCAGATAAGACCGAAAAAATATACAAACTCATCACCACATCCAAAGAACTTGAAAAATTGGCCCATGTACTTGAAAATAAACAAATTTTTGCCATAGATACGGAAACAACCTCCAAACACCCCACAAAGGCAGACCTTGTCGGCATATCTTTTTCTTTCAGGGAAAATCAGGGATTTTACATCCCCATTTCCCACAAAGACTTTGAAGAATATGAACAGCCCTCAAAAGAAGAAATCTTAAGAATTTTCAAACCTGTCCTTGAAAACCCTGATATAAAAAAGGTGGGGCAAAACATCAAATATGACTATATTGTCCTTTCAAGATTTGGCATAACCATGGAGGGGATTGCCTTTGATACCATGATTGCATCTTACCTTTTAAATCCTTCCGTAAGAGGCCACAGCCTTGACAAAATTGCCATGGATTTATTTGGCTACAAAACAATTTCCTATGAAGAGATTACAGGCAAAGGCAAAAACCAGATCAATTTCCAGGACGTCCCCATATCCCAGGCAAAGGATTATGCCTGTGAAGATGCCGACATAACCTTTATGGCCTATCTGGAGTTTAAAAAGCAAATAAAGGACAAAGGCTTTTTAAACCTGATGGAAACCATTGAGGTCCCCCTTATCAGAATATTGGCTGACATGGAAATTCAAGGAATCAAAGTGGACAGAGATGCCTTAAAAAAACTTTCCATTACCTTTGATATAGAATTAAAAAACCTGGAAAAAGAAATTTATCTCCTTGCCGGTGAAGAATTTAACATTAATTCTTCACAACAGCTGGGCGTCATCCTGTTTGAAAAATTAAAACTGAAAACCCAAAAGAAAACAAAAAAGAAAACCGGTTACTCAACGGATGTGGAAGTCCTTACCAAGCTTGCACCCACTCATGAACTGCCGGAAAAACTTTTAAGGTACAGAACCCTTGGCAAGCTTAAATCAACCTATGTGGACTCATTGCAAAAGCTCATTAATAAAGAGAGTGGAAGAATCCATACCTCATTTAACCAGACCATAACCGTCACGGGTAGATTAAGCAGTTCCAAACCAAATCTTCAGAACATTCCCATCCGGAAAAAAGAAGGAAAAAAAATAAGAGAAGCCTTTATCCCTAAAGACGGCCATACCCTTATTTCAGCGGATTATTCCCAGATAGAATTGCGAATCTTGGCCCATTGTGCGGAAGATAAAATACTCATTGAAGCCTTTAATAATGGGGAGGATATTCATACCAGAACAGCCCTGGAAATTTTCCAGGTTTTGCCGCAGTTTGTTACAGAAGATTTAAGAAGCCAGGCAAAAACAATTAATTTCGGCATTGTTTACGGCATGAGCGCATTCAGACTGGCCAATGATCTTTCCATCTCCAGAAAGATGGCACAAGCCTATATTGATAATTATTTTAAACGCTATTGTGGTGTGAAAGAATTTATTGATACCACCATAGAGGATACAAAAAAAACCGGTGAGGTCCAAACGATCTTTGGCAGGAAAAGGCGTCTGGATGACATCAATTCCTCCAATGCCAATATTCGAAATTTCGCCCAGAGAGCTGCTGTGAACACACCGATCCAGGGCAGTGCTGCTGATTTAATTAAACTTGCCATGATCAAAATGGATGCTGCCCTGCGAAAAAACAGCCTGGCCTCAAAAATGCTTTTGTCCGTCCATGATGAAATCATATTTGAAACCCCGTTTGAAGAGAAAGACCAATTGATTGATCTGGCAAAAAGCGTTATGGAAAATGTTCATCCTCTGAAAGTGCCTTTGGAAGTCAATTTCGGCTCCGGAGAAAACTGGGCCAGGGCCCATTAACAGGGCAAACTCATATGGCAATAAATTGTTTGGTTTAATTTTGATCAACACTGTTTTATAAGGTAACTCATAAATGAAAAAAGCAACAAAAGCAGCTCTGTTATCAGCTTTTGTATTTCCCGGTGCTGGACATCTTCACTTAAAAAAATATATTCGTGGTGTCCTTTTAGCTATTTCTTCATTCGCTGCAATCTATTATCTGCTTTTAACAATAATAGAAACCGCTCTACAAATAGTTGAAAAAATACGAAATGGAGATATTCAACCGGATATCTCAGCCATTAGCCAATTGCTATTAGAACGATCAGCCGGCAGCGAATCTCAACTATTAAATATTGCCACTGCACTCTTAATCGTTTGCTGGATAATTAGTATTATTGATTCTTATAGAATCGGCAGGAAACAAGACCAAAACATTAAATTTTGACTAAGACAGACATGAAACCCATTATCATTACGGTTGTAATCCTTTTTATCGGATTGTTTATAGCCGATGTATCTCAGGCAACCGACCTGCCTTCAACTAGAAAATCAAGACGGGTTCTCGGCAAAGTTAGACCCATTCTGGCAAATGATCTTTTAAGCCGGGGATTATCTTTGAGTTCGCCCATATTCATAAGAATATTCAAAAAGTCGGGTGAGTTAGAGGTCTGGGTTGAAAATTTAAAAAAATACAAATTGTTCAAAACATACAAATTATGTCGATTTTCAGGCAGTTTAGGACCCAAAATAAGACGGGATGACCGCCAGAGCCCAGAAGGCTTCTATTTTGTCAAACCGAATCAGTTAAATCCATCAAGTCAATATCATATGTCTTTCAATATTGGATATCCAAATTCCTATGATAGAGCTCACGGGAGAACGGGAAGTGCTCTCATGGTACATGGTAATTGTGTGTCAATAGGCTGCTATGCCATAACGAATGAGAAAATTGAAGAAATATATACCATAGCAGACGCAGCTTTCAGGGGCGGCCAATCTTTTTTCAGAATTCATATCTTTCCATTCCGAATGACAAAAAAAAATATGGAACAGCATAAAAATTCAAAATGGCACGGCTTTTGGAAAAATCTTAAAAAAGGATACGATATATTTGAAGATGAAAAAAGGCCTCCCGATGTAATGGTAAAAAATAAAAAATATGTATTTGAAAAATCATAGAAAAAGTAAAGATTGATGAAAGGTCAATGAATGAGATATACTTGAATCATCATTCCCATAAAATTTGCGCATTAATCTAATATTACTTTGAAATTTTAATATATCCAGCACCATGAAAACAATACCGGAAAAGACAAACAAATATATCAATAACTTGTACAAGTTAATGCCCCCTTACGGATTCTTTTAATGTGACCCTTTAGGGATTTGGGCATTAACCTTTAAACTTGACTTTATAATCTATTTGCGGCAATAAACGATGCAAAGTATTATATGGGGACAAGGAAACAAAATGAGTGCAAAACGGATCGGAATTGTTGTTAAAAACGACATCCAGGCTGAAAAAAAAGCCCGGGAACTTGAAAAATGGCTGGGTAACCAATGTGTTATAATAGATGCCCGGCAGTCTAAGGATTCCGATATTCCTGATGATCTTTTATGCATAGTTGTTTTGGGCGGTGACGGGACTTTTTTAAGTGTTGCACGGTTCATCGGCAACAGGGACATTCCCTTGATGGGTGTTAAATTTGGAGAAGTCGGCTTTCTGGCGGAAACAACGGAAGATAAGCTTTCATATGCTGTTACCTCAGTTCTTGAGGGAAAATACGCCATTCAAAAAAGAGCCCGCCTTGATATCAAAGTTATGCGGAACAATAAACAAATTATTGATGTGGATGTGCTAAATGATGCCGTAATTAACAAATCAGCCCTGTCAAGACTGGCTTCCTGTGCTGTATTCCTTGATTCAACCTATTTGACAACTTACAGGGCGGATGGCTTGATTGTCGGGACTCCCACAGGTTCTACCGCTTATTCCCTGGCAGCCGGCGGACCCGTAGTTCACCCTGCGGTTCCTTCCATTATCCTGACCCCGATCTGCCCGTTTACACTGACGAACAGACCATTGATCATTCCCGACTCAACCAAAATTGAAATACGACTGGAAGGCAGCCCTGAGGATATCATTCTCACCCTTGACGGCCAGGAAGGATTTGAGATGGATCCCGGAGATATAATATTTATTAAAAAAAGTCGAAATGATATCAAAATGATATCATTTGAAAACCATTCCTATTTTAAAATTTTAAAAACCCGTCTTAAATGGAGCGGCGGCAGAAGTTAAATTTTTTTAGCCATTTAGCCAAAATGCCAAGATTGGCAAAATGGCTAAATAGAAAAATTTAATAATGCATATCCGCATACTCGACCCATCCACCGGTTTTAATAAGGGCCTTGTCAAATTCTGAAATTTGAAATTTTATTGTTTTTGTTTGATCTTTTGATTGAACCATAATCTCGAAAACTTCCATATCCACTGAAATTTTAGTATCATTCTTTCCAAACTCTTTAAAGATATGATTGATCTTATCTTCAGAAAGTTCAATAGCAAGCATTCCGCAATTAAACATATTTTGTCTGAAAATTCTTGCAAAGCTTTGGGCAATTACAACATTTATGTTGTTTACTTCAAGTGCCCATGGCGCATGTTCTCGTGAAGATCCACAGCCAAAATTCTCCCTTGTTACAATCACAGCTTTTTTATTAACATCCATTCCAGGATTAAAGCCGTCTAATTTTAAGTCTTCAAATAAATGCTGTTTTAAAGCTGTTTTCTCGATTTCCGTCAGGTATTTGGCTGGAATGATTTCATCTGTATTGATATCTGAACGATCAAGAAATAAAATATTTCCTTTAAATTCTTTCATTATTATTTCCTTTGTTCACAAAAAAGATTGGAATTTGAAATTTCTCCTTTAATGGCACTTGCAGCGGCTGTTGCAGGGCTCATCAGATGAACCATACCGCCCTTGCCCATGCGGCCTGCAAAATTTCGGTTGGTTGTGGAAGCTGCCACTTCGTCTTGGGCCAAAACACCGTTGCTCATGCCAAGACAGGCACCACAGGTTGGATTTGTTACACAAAAGCCTGACGCCATAAAGGTTTTGATTATCCCTTCTTCCAGGGCCTGGGAAAATATTTTTGGTGTGGCAGGAGATACAATCCCCCGGATATGAGGGCTTATGGTATGACCTTTAAGAACCTTTGCCGCAATTCTCAAATCTTCAATCCGACCGTTGGTACATGATCCAATATAGACCTGATTTATCTTTGTCCCCAACATCTGTGATACGGGTTTTACATTGTCCGGTCTATATCCAAATGTGGTTAAAGGCTCAAGATCACTTACATCTATTGTTTTTACTTTTGCATATTCTGCATCAGGGTCCGGTCTAAACTTTGAAAATGCTTTTAAAGCATCCTGCGGGGTTTTATATTGATCTTTTATAAACTCCCAGAGATAATCCACCGTTGTCATATCGGGAAGGCATATGCCGCTTGTGGCACCCGCTTCAACTGCCATATTGGACAAAGTCATCCGCTGATCCATGTTCATTTCATCCACAATATTTCCTGTGAATTCAATGACCATATTAGTGGCCCCGTTTACACCCAGATCTTTGATTACCTTAAGGATGATATCTTTGGCATATACTCCGCAGGAAAGTTCTCCAACAATCTCAATTTTATAGGTTTGAGGGGTTTTAAAGGTGCAGACCCCTTTTAAGATACCCACTTCAAGATCCGTTGTTCCTACTCCTGCGGCAAAAGCGCCAAAAGCTCCGTGAGTACAGGTATGGGAGTCTCCCATAATAATTACAAACCCGGGTTGTACAAAACCTTTTTCCGGAAAAAGGGCATGACAAACCCCGTTATGCCCGATATCAAAAAAATCTTTAATCTTGTGTCGTTGCGCCCATTCACGAAGAATTTTTCCCTGCTGTGCCGTTTTAGAGTCCTTGGCAGGACTTACATGATCAATTACTGCTTTTATTTTATCCGGATCAAAGACCCGGTCTTTTCCCCTTGCCATTAGATCCTGGATAGCCATGGGTGTTGTGATTTCATGACAAAAAACCCTGTCCAGTTTTAATACACTGACATCCCCAAAAGGTTCATCCTTTAAATGGGTCTTAAAAATTTTTTCTGCAATGGTTTTTCCCATCATTCTCTCCAAATCCTATATGGTTTTATCTCCAAAATAATCTTCCCCTTCTGCAGGTGTAACCACCCAGTATGCCTGAAATATCTGATCCGACAAATTTTGAATCACATGTGGTGTTTGTGAAAAGAAAGACACAGAATCGCCTTTATTAATTTCATATGTTTCCTGGCCGTAAAGCAGTTGTGCTGTTCCTTTAACAATGATTCCCAGCTCACGTCCAAGATGCCCGTCAGTCACATCGCCTCTTTTCTGACCCGGTCCCAGCTCCAAAAAAAATGCATTAAAGGAATGATTACCTTTTGCCTGACTTTCGCCGCAAAGGGTTTCATATTTAAAGCCTTTGCGCTGATAAATCTTTCGATCATCTTTCCTGACAATCTCAACTCTGGAAAAGGTTTCATAATCCTTGAAAAATTTATCCGGCCCAACCCCATATACTTCTAAGATATGTAACAAGGTGTCCAAGGATGGCGATATTCGATTCCTTTCTATTTGCGATAATAAGCTGGAACTTATACCTGCCTTTGCTGCAACTTCTTTAATCGTAAAATGTCTTGAATTTCGTATTGGCCTGAGAAGTGCACCCAGTTTTGTTTTCATAGACTCACCATTCTTAAGTATAGTTAATTTTAATTTAAGAATACTTAACAAAGATTATATTGTCAATATTATTTTTTAGGCGGTCTTAAACTTATGGTTGAGGGTTCACCTTGAATTTTATTTTTTTTTGTGATTGGTATTGGGAAAGTAGTCCGCACACTTTGACATGATCTTTGAGCTCAATTTCAACCCTGTAAATAATTTTATCCGTATAGGTCGTATCATTGATACGGGTCAGATAATTTTTTATTTGGGCCATCAGGATATCGTTAAACTCATAGGATACCTCAATATAAATATCCATGGACACAATCAATTTTTTAAGTGGCTTTAAGTCCAGAGTATGCTTCACACAAGAGCCATAGGCTTTAATCAATCCTGGGACACCCAGCTTAACACCACCAAAATGCCGGGTTACAACGGCTGCAATTTGGGTCATACGTTGGCTGACCATAGTATTCAGCATTGGTTTACCTGCTGTTCCAGAGGGCTCTCCTGCATCGGAACAATGAAAATAATCCCCTTTTTCGCCTATAATATATGCCCAGCAATTATGGGTGGCTGTTTTATTTTCCTTTGAAATACGGGTAATAAATTTTTTTGCTTGTTCAATGGTTGTAACATATTCCAGGGTACAGATAAAAATAGATCGTTTGATTTTTATGCTGGTTGTCCGCTGATGATCAATTGAATAAAAATAATTTTCATCCCTCATATTTTCATGATTTCCCAAAATGAATAAATTATCAATACAGGTTTTATGATCGCATATAATATAAATCCCCAAAAAAGGAAAGAGGGCGAGATTAGCATTGCCCTGAACTTAAACACTTATTTTATTTTTTTTATTATCAAAACCTGATATTTAATAATTTATGATATTATTTTTGCGCATTCAAGATTAACAATTAACGATAGAAGAGATGACACATGAGAATTGTAACACGACCCGATTTTGATGGAATTGTATGCGCGGTCCTTCTTTACAAGGCTGAAAACATTGACAAGGATATAAAATGGGTTGAACCCAGTGAAATCCAAAATGGGAAAGCTCATATTTTAAAGGATGATATCATGGCAAATCTCCCTTATTCGCCCAATTGCAGCCTTTGGTTTGATCACCATATCTCCAACAAACCCAAAGATGATTTTCCAGGTGCCTTTGACATTGCCCCGTCTGCTGCCCGTGTTATTTACGAGTACTATAAAAAAAAGGGGTTGTTTGACAAGCAATACGATGAACTGATTTTAAATACAGACATCATAGATGCTGCTGATTTAACCAGGGATCAGGTACAGCACCCTGAAAACTACCCTTATATTATTTTATCCATGACCATCAAAAACCAGGACTATCAAGACATAGCATATTGGAATAAGCTGGTTGATCTATTAAAGGAGACGGGTATTGACCTTATCTTTGAAGATCTGGAAATAAAAAGACGCTGTGCAGGGGTTGTTGATCAAAATATTGCCTATAAAAAACATTTAATTAAACATACAAAAATAGTTAATAATATATCAATTACTGATTTCAGAAGCCTTGACATTGTACCTGATGGTAACCGCTTTTTAACCTATTCACTCTTCCCTCAATGCCACACCAGCATCAAAATCAGATTTGACGGCCCCGGGCAAAAATATGTGCAGATCAGTATCGGCCATAATATTTTTAATTCCCATGGTCATGTCAACATAGGCAACCTTCTTGCCAAATTTGGCGGCGGAGGCCATGCCGGTGCCGGAGGATGTACCCTGAACGCCCGGACGGCTGATGATGACATCAATAAAATTTTGAAAATCCTGGTTAGAAACAAAAAAAAAGGTTGAACTGCATTTATTTCTTGCCAAAGCCAATAAAGAAATATAAGAACTCAAAATCAACCAACCCATATTCATAAGGATGACTCATGATTGATAATTTCTTCCATATGCTCACTGATGAAAAGATTAATCAGATCCATGCGGCCTCGCTTGAGGTTTTAGAAAAAACAGGGTTAAAAATTGACCACCCTGTTGCTCTTGAAAAACTTGCCGATGCAGGAGCCCGTGTGGATAAAGACAGGCAAAGGGTTTATCTATCTAATGATCTGGTTGAAAAGGCATTAGAGACAGCCCCCAAAAGTTTTACCTGTGCCGGGCGAACACCTGAATTCGATTTTATTACCGGAAAAACCGGTCAGGGCCATATGCCTTCTTTTCGCACCGTGGGTGGAGCAATCAATCTATATAATCTAAGCACGGACAAGGCACGCCCAATCCGTATAAAGGATTGCAAAGAAATGGCCCACCTTGTTGATGGGCTTGAGAATTTAAATACCCACGGCGCTTTGACACCCCAGGACATTCGACTTGAGACCTATGACATTGAAACGCTTAAAATAATGCTTGAAAAAGGCAGAAAACATATATGGGCTCTTACCACTGATTCAAAAAATCTTAAATACCAGCTTGAGATGATGGAGGCTGTAGCCGGTGGCAGCCAATTATTAAAAAAAAGACCGATCTGTAGTGGGATTGTATGCCTTATTGCCCCGCTGATTTTTCCGTTTGATGAAATCGAACGGCTTTTATTGTATGGGGAGTACAACCTTCCGATCCGGGTTCCTTTGACTCCCATCATCGGTGCCAATGCACCCTATACCCTGGCCGGTACCATCACACAGACCAATGCCGAAGCCCTTGGAAATCTGGTTGTCCTCCAGACCCTTTGTCCGGGAATTCCCACCTGGTACTATGCCCTTGTTCAGTCCATGGATATGGCAAAGGGCCATACCCAGTTTGTAAACCCTGAAGTATTAATCGTTCAAACAGCCTTTCTGCAATTGGCCCGCCACTATGGCCTGCCCGCAGCAACCTCACCCGTTATGGGCAACGATTGTCAGGCCCATCAGATCATGTTTGAAAAGGGTACGAGTATGACAACGACCGCTCTTGCCGGCATAAATGAAATAGGCGGTGTGGGTGGCATAGAAAACGGTCTGGCAATAAGTCCCCAGCTGCTTGTGATCGAAAATGAAATGATCGCTTTTACAAAAAAAATGCTGGAGGGAATCGACATCTGCGAGGAGACATTGGCGGTCCAGGCAATTATTCAAGATGACCATAAAGGCAATTACCTCGAAAGCCCACACACCTTCAACCATTTACGCAAAGAACTTCGTTTCAAGGCTTCTCTTTTTGACGGGCGTTCTTTGCTGGAATGGCAAAAGGATCCTAAAACCATCATTGACCGGGCCCAGGAAAAAAAGAATGCCATCATGAATGATCACAAGGTACCTCCTTTGGAGGAAAAACTCACCCAGGAATTAGACCGAATATTAAAAACCGCTCAAAATGAACTGGGGAATCAACATATCGCTCAGACCGGATAATAAATAACAGGACAAGTGCATGGGACCCCATAAAGTAAGAGAAATGATGAAGTCTGAAAGAGAGATGGCAAAACGGCGATTCAGACGGCAAAGAAATAAAAATTATCTTGCAAAGCCCGGGCCCCATGAATGTGTGATTGTGCTGGACCATTTAAAGCCGACCTATAATATCGGGAAAATTTTTAGAAGTGCTGAAGTTTTTGGCGCCCGGCAAATTCACCTGGTCGGCATTGATTTTTTTGATCCTGCACCGGGCATGGGTGCTTTTAAATGGGTACCTGCTATTTTCCATAAAGACTTTTTTTCCTGTTATACGGACCTTGTTAACAAAGGCTATACCCCATTTATTCTGGAACCTGATAAAGGTGAGTCCATCATCCAAACAAAGCTGCCTTGTAAAAGTGCATTTATTTTCGGTCATGAAGAATTCGGTATCAGCTTTGAACCGGATCTTTTCCCCAAAGTGGAAAGGCTGACCATTCCCCAGTTTGGAAAATCTCAAAGTCTTAATGTGAGTGTGGCAGCCTCAATTATCTTATACGAGTATATACGGCAGCATGGCCGACCGCATGACCGGCAGAATGGCTGGCAGAATCGCCAAAAAAATGGAATGATTGACAAAAAAAGTCTGACTCCTTAATATCGTCTG
Organism: Desulfobacula sp.; assembly: GCA_018702715.1. Lineage (GTDB taxonomy): Bacteria > Desulfobacterota > Desulfobacteria > Desulfobacterales > Desulfobacteraceae > Desulfobacula. The sequence continues at coordinate 20,369 of JABIYQ010000161.1, forward strand.
TAAACAGTGTTTCATGTCCCAGGCAATTACAAAAGATCAGGAATGATATCCATGAAAACAAAAAAAGTAATTGATTATATTGTACAATGGCTGGATAACTATCTTGTCAAATCCGGTTTAACAGGATTTGCCATTGGTGTTTCAGGGGGTATAGATTCTGCTGTTACATCATGCCTTTGTGCTAAAACCCGCAAACCTGTTCTTGCTCTTAATATGCCCATTTACCAGGCAAAAAACCAGGTCTCAAGATCCTGTGCCCATAATGAATGGCTTAAAAAAAACTTTAATAATGTTAAAAGCACTGATCTTGAGCTTTCACCTGTTTTTGATCAAATTAAAAATAGCTTTCCCCATCATATTCAGGACGGGATGACCATGGCCAACACCCGTTCCAGGCTTCGCATGCTGACCTTGTACGCCTTTGCTTCCAGCCATAAGATGCTGGTAGCAGGTACGGGAAATAAAATTGAAGACTTTGGGGTTGGTTTTTATACCAAGTACGGGGATGGCGGTGTGGATATTTCCCCTATTGCCGACCTGACAAAAACTCAGGTCTATGCCCTGGGAAAAGATTTGGGCATTATAGAAGATATAATGACTGCCACCCCCACAGACGGCCTGTGGGAAGATGAAAGAACAGATGAAAACCAGATTGGTGCAAGCTATGAAGAATTGGAATGGGCTATGCAGTATCTGGATACCAGCCAAAAAGGCCCTTTGAACCCAAGACAAAAAAAAGTTGTCTCAATTTATAAGCAGTTTCATATTGCAAATAAGCACAAAATGGATCCCATACCCGTTTGCCGCATTCCCCAGAGTCTAAAATATTAATACAAGATCTGTTTACCCTAACATTGCATAAAAATTTAGTAATTATTCAGCTCTTACGCTTGAAACCGCCCTGTCTGATGGATATTTGTTTCGATGCTAAACGCTTAACCTCCTGCAAATATCCATCAG